>DATBBD010000546.1:0-5273 GCA_036271175.1 Polyangiaceae bacterium
GACGTCCGCGCCGCCCTCGGTGCCCCTTCAATCGAACAATCCGTTACCTGTTACTTGACAGTAATCACTGTTACGGTTACTAATGTCTCTGTCATCGATGCTCCAACGGGAGCTGTCATGATGGAGACGAACCATGAACAATCGTAACGACATGAAATTCAACGAATTCTGGCCGAGCTACCTCCGCGCGCACTCCAGCCGCGCGAGCCGCGCATGCCACTTCGTCGGTCTCGCGCTCAGCGCCCTGACCGCCGCCGCCCTGCTCGCCTGCGGGATGGTGTTCTTCCTGGTGCTCGCCGCGATTCCGGCTCTGATCGGCGCCGCGATCGGCCACCGACTCAGTCCCAAGGACGACACGGTATCCCCGGAGCACCCCGACCTCGCGGCCCTCGCGGACCTGAAGATGTTCGGCTTGTTCCTCACGGGGCGGCTCGGGCGCGAAATCGCCAAGGTGACCGACACGCCGTCGCGCCCCGCGCTCTTCGCTCGCTGAAACGGCGCGTGGCAGAGTCGCCGGGTGCACCCGGCTCGGCGAAGGGGACGGCCGATCGCGGTGGGGTGCGGCGCTCTCTCGATCCTGCTCGGATTGTTGGCGTCATGCGGAGGGCGCGAGCGAGAACCCGGTTCGGTGCAACGCGCACCGAACGACGCAGGACGCGACGCTGAACGAGATGCCTCGGCGACATCGCGAACGCCGCCGAGCCCGTCGCACGACGCCGGTGAACCGTCGCCTCACGCGAGTGACGCGAACGACGGAAGCGCGGAACCGCCGCTCCGTGACGCCTCGTTCGACGATGCAATGCACGGCGCATTCGACGGCTCACTCGACGCTTCCGTCGACTCGTCTCTCGACGCGCCGTTCGATGCCGCACGCGACGCGGTCTCCGCCGACGCGCTCACGTCGCCGGACTGTCGGTGCCCGCCGGGCGATTACTTTCTCGACGCAACGGTCGGCTTACAGACGCTCCGTCTGACCGAGCCGCTGAAGCTCCTTCTGTTTTGCGACGAGACGACCGTGCAACTCGCTCACAACGACTGCGGTCGAATCTATCGCGTCTCGGCGTGCGCCAGCCCGAACTCGGGGCCGCCGTGCGTTTACATCGCCGTCGATCTCGACCGCGGACCGCTCGTCGGAGAGTACATCGACGGAACTGGTCAAACCTGGTTGCTCCGCTCGGGAACGATCGACCCCGATCCGTCGAACGGACGGCGCGCAACCGGTACGTTTTCCGGCACGTACACGAGCGAACACGGCGATGCGTCGCTCGTCGTTCAGGGCAACTACGCCGCCTGCGCGATCGCGTTCCCGCCGTGTGAACCGTGACCGCTCCGGTTTGACGAAGCGCCCCCGCGCGGCTCAGTATGTCTCTCGCATGGCTAGATCGACCATTCTCGGTGTAGGCAGCTACGTCCCGAGCCGCGTCGTGACGAACGACGATCTCGCGAAGCTCATGACGACGAGCGACGAGTGGATCTTCCAGCGAAGCGGGATCAAGGAACGACGTTTCATCGAGCGGAGCGGCATCGGTCCGAGTGACCTGGCCGTGCCCGCGTCGCTCGCCGCGATCGAACACGCCCGCTGCCGTCCGGAGGACATCGACGCGATCGTGTTCGCGACGCTGAGCCCGGATTTCTTTTTCCCGGGTTCCGGGTGCCTGCTGGGCGACAAACTGCGACTGAACGGCAAGCCCGCGCTCGACGTCAGGAACCAGTGCACCGGGTTTCTTTACGCGCTCTCGGTCGCCGACGGTTGGATCCAGACCGGCATGTTCAAGAAGGTGCTGGTGGTCGGCGCGGAGGTCCATTCCACGGGGCTCGAATTCAACGACCGCGGACGCGACGTCGCGGTGCTTTTCGGCGACGGCGCCGGAGCCGTGGTCGTCGGTGCCGCTCCGAACGATCAGAGCGGCCTCTTGAGTCTTTGTTTGCACGCCGATGGTGCCGGCGCGAAGGATCTGTGGATCGAAGGTCCGGCTTCCGCATACGAACCTCGTCTCACGCATCAAATGCTCGACGAGGGTCGTCACTATCCGAAGATGGTCGGCAAGCAGGTGTTCCGATGGGCGACCGAGAAGATGCCCGAGGTTGCCGTCGAAGCGGTCGAAAAGGCAGGGCTCGCCATGTCGGACGTCGACCTCTTCATTCCGCACCAGGCGAACATGCGGATCAATCAGATGGTCGCGGCGCGTCTCGGCCTTCCGGATGAGAAGGTCGTGCACAACATCGAGAAGTACGGCAACACGACCGCCGCGACGATCCCGATGGCGCTCGACGCCGCGTATCGCGACGGACGTGTGCGTCCAGGGGCGAACCTGCTCTTCGCCGCCTTCGGTGCGGGGTTCACCTGGGGTGGCGCCGTACTTCGCGTCTGATCCGGCATCTTCGCAGGTCAGTTCTGCCGCGGCGCGTCCCTTGACATGATTCGTGGTTCACCTTAGTGAACCGGGCTCATGCCGGTGGGTAGGACTGTGCATCGCGAGTAACGGCCATGCGCGGCGTCCAGTTCACGAATCGGCGGCGCACCGGCGAGCTGCTCCGATTGTTTCTAGAGGGAGCGCACCGCGTTTTGGGCGGCGACCGCGCGCCGTCGATATTGACGACGGCGAGTGGGGTCTTAGACGTTGCACACGTCGAGCACCCCGAGCTCTGCCGTCACGCCTATTCGGATCTGGTCGTTCTCGCTTCACGGATCCGTTTTCCAGTGACCGAGTTTTTCGGGGGTTCGGAGGCCGGCGCCCCGAGCGCGGCGGAGTAAGCATGAAACTAGGTACATTTGTCGTTCTCGCTGCCGTTGGTTTCACCGGAGCAGCACGCGCGGACGCTCAGGCGCCCGCAGCGGCACCCGGTGCGGCGTCCGCCCCCGTCGCTGCGCCGCCGGCGGCGCCGCCGGTCTTGCCGACCACCGCTGCACCCGCCAACGCCGTCGGTCCGTCATTGCCCGATCGCGCACCGCCGGAGCTCGAGGGCATCGAGCCCGAAGCCGGGGGTCTGACCGCGGACGAGGTCGCGCGTCGCGCGCTCAACGCGAGCGCCACCGTGAAAGAGAAGAACGCCGAGGTCGAAGCCGCGAACGAGAAGATCACCGAGACGACGGTGACGTTCTTTCCGAAGCTCACCTTGCTCGCGAGTTACACGCGCACGTCGCCGCTCTCGCTCTCGTTCGGCACCGGGTCGCTCGTCGGCGCGGCCAACGCCGGCGGTCTCACCACGGGTGCCTGCCCGGCGGGCGGCGCGGCGACGTGCGTCGTCGATTCCGGCGGCCAACAGGTGCAGGCCGCGCCGTTCTCGCTCAAGTATCCGAACAACAACTACGCAGGCGAAGCGCGCCTCTCGATCCCGCTCTCCGACTATCTGCTTCGCGTCTCGGACGCCGCGGCGGCGTCTTCGTCGAGTCGCGACGCGGCGCGCCTCTCGGTCGCCGCCGAGAAGCTCAAGGTCGCCTCCGACGCGCGCACGCTCTACTTCAACTGGCTCCGCGCCCGAGCGCAGGCCGCCATCGCGAAAAAAACCGTGGAGCAAGTGCAAGCGCGACTCGAAGACGCGCGCGCCGCGTTCAACGTCGGAACGAGCTCCAAGGCGGACCTGCTCCGCATCGCGGCGCTCGTGGCGAACACCGAGCTCACGCAGACGCGCGCCGATTCGCTGGTGTCGCTCACGGCCGGTCAGCTCGCCATCGTGATGGAAGATCCGCGTCCGAACTATCGCGTCGGTGAAGGCGTGCCGCCGCCGAACCAGGTGCCCGGCGAAAGCGAATCGGTCGAACAGCTCACCGCCGACGCCCAAGCTCGGCGCCTCGAGATCAAGTCGGTGAACGAAACCGTGAAGGCTTACCACCGCGGCGCGGGCGCGACGCGGTCCGGCGCGTTCCCTCGCGTCGACGGGATCGCCGACGCACTCTACGCGAACCCGAATCCGCGTTACTTCCCGCCGGCGCCGCAGTGGAACCTGACGTGGAGCGTCGGCTTGCAAGCGTCGTGGACGATCAACGACACGTTCTCGAACTCCGCGACGGCGAACGAGCTCGAAGCGAACGCGCGAAACGCCGAAGCGAAGCGCATCGAGCTCCGTCAGGGCGTCGCGCAAGAGGTGCTCGGTGCGTACACCGACTTGACTCGTGCGCGCGCCGCGTACGACAAGCAGCGCGCGGCGCTCGACTCGGCTCAGGAAGCCTATCGCGTCACGACGGATCTGTTCCGTGCCGGCCGTGCGACGGGCACCGACTTGATCGGTGCCGAGACGGATCTCCTCGACGCGAAGCTCGGCGACGTGAACGCGCGCATCGACTTGTCGATCGCGGCCATCGAGCTCCGTCACGCCACCGGGCGCGACGTCCCGGCGGATCAGTCGACCGCGAGCCAGTAGCGCCCATCGGTCACGGGTGATGCTAACCTCGGCCCGCTCCGCGCGGCCGTCGAGGCATGGATCTCCTTTACTTCATCATCCTGACCAGCTCGCTGATCTTCGTTCACGAGCTCGGGCATTTCATGTTCGCGAAGGCCTTCGGCGTGAAGGTCCTCACGTTCAGCCTCGGCTTCGGTCCGAAGATCCTCCGCTTCCGCGGGCGTGAAACCGAATATTGCATCGGCGTTCTGCCGCTCGGCGGCTACGTCTCGATGCTCGAAGAGTCGAAGGCCGACGTCGTTCATCCGGAAGATCGGAAGCGCACCTTCGAGTCCTTGCCGGTCTACAAGCGCCTCCTCGTCGTGCTCGCGGGGCCCGCGATGAACCTCGTGTTCCCGGTGCTCCTCTACTTTTCGGTATTCATCTCGTCGGGGTCGTTCTTGCCGCCGACGATCGGCGTCGTTTTGCCGGGGCATCCCGCGGACGGCAAGCTCCACCCCGGCGATCGCATCATGGCGGTGAACGGCGAGGACATCGGCACCTTCGACGAGCTCCGGCGCATCGTCGCCCGGAGCCCCGGGAAAACCCTGATGTTCAAGGTTTTCCGGCAAAACCACTACACCGATGTCGAGGTCGTCCCCGAAGAGACGATCGAGCGGCACGAGCTCGACATCATCGAGCGCGTCGGAACGATCGGCGTTCAACCGAGCGCGCCCGCTGCGGTCATCGGCGTTCCGGACCCCGAATCGCCTGCGTATCGTGCCGGGCTACGCACCTTCGACGTCGTGACCAACGTCGCCGGTAAGCCGGTCCGAAAATTCATGGACCTCGAAGAGGTGCTCGAGCAAAACCGCGGCGAGACGGTTCCGGTCACCTATTTGCGGCCGGAGTCGGTGCCCGGTGCGCTCGGCGGCGTCGCCGACATGGCGGTG
>DATBBD010000547.1:0-15101 GCA_036271175.1 Polyangiaceae bacterium
GTAACCGTGCAGGAGGTCCTCATGGAGGGCTTCCGCCAGCGCGACGAATACGAGCACATGAAGGTGCGGCTACCGCCGCCGGAGACGCCGCTCGAGCTCATCGTGCCGGTGATCGCCCAGCTCCGCGTTCTGTCGCCGGCCGAGCTCGACGGCTTCCAGACCGTCTTGAACGGGGCGACTTATCGTTCGTTCCTCGACGGCTCGCCGCAATCGGACCTCGAAGCCGCGACGACCGTGCTCGCGCTGATCGAAAAAGGGTTCGTTCGGAAGCCGTGAACCCACGAGGCGCGCCGAATCTCGGGCGCGCCTCGTCGCGAAACTCACAGTGACGGCGTCGACGTCGGCGGGCTGAATCCGAGGAGGCGCGACACGTTCACGGTTGAGTCGATGAGGCCGACATAGTCGGCGTAGGTCGACGCGGCGTTGGCATCTCCGCTCACGACGGGGTTGCCGGAAGCGTCGATCACGACGGTTGGGCGTCCGAATTGGTCGAGCGTCGGCGTTCCGTCGGCGTTCTTGGTCACCTGGTAGGCCTGAGCGAGGAGCGCGTTCGCTTCCTGGAGCATGCGCGAACCGATGCCGAGGTCGACGGTCTCGCCGTCGATGACGTCGGGGCCGTAGAGCCGCGCAATGTACGTGTAGCCGCTTCGGGGGTCCGAGAAGCGGACCTGTTGAGCCTCGGGGACGTTGATGACGCCCTCGGTGCTGTCGAGATAGATGAGCATCTTGTTCGACAACGTCAGATCGGTGCCGGTCTGCGAGAAGAGCTGACCCCAGATCATCGCGCGGAGTTGCTGCCGGTAGCCGACGTTCGGATAGAGCAAGGTCGCGCCGCTCGGCCGCGTCGGGATCGGATCGCTCAAGTTCAGCACCTCGGGCGTCTCGCCGCTTCCGGTCACGTCGGGGGCGATCGTCGCCCAGTCGCTCGACAAGAGGCCGCCGAGGAGCCGATCGACGGCCGGCGCGAGGTCGGTGCGAAAGTTGACGTTGAGGTGGCGCCCGTCGAGGTACGTGTCGCGCTGAATGACCTGGAGCGTGGGCCGCCCGTCCGAGAGCGCCGCGCTCGCGTCCGACTTCTCGACTTCGAAGCCGGCGTGCTGGATGTACGAGAGATAGTCCCAGGAACCGCCGCCGGTCGGACCGGTGTCGTACGCAGGGTCGACGAAACGGGCTTGCGAGGCGTCGAGCGGGAAGAGCGAGCCCGTGGTCACGCCGTTCTGGGCGGCGTCGTAGAGCGGACGCGCCGAGAAGATTTGAATCGTCGGGTCCGCGCGCACGAAATCGCCGATTTCGGGCGTCACGATGGACCGCGCGAGGACGTTCACCATGTCGGCTTCGGCCATGATGCCGGGACGTCCGTAGTCGTCCGAGTTCTCGAGCGCCGCGACGTTGGTCGTGAGCTGCGGAATGAACGCGTTGTCGCGCGCGATGACCCAGTGGATCGAGCGGAGCCGCTCGTAGAACCGGTCCGACGTGTAGGACGGCAGACTCTCGTAGTACCAATCCTTACGCTGGCGCCGGAAATAGCTGAATGGGTACGTGTAGTCGAACTTCTCGATCGCCTGCTCGGTGACCTCGTACAGGTCCGCGCCGGCATCGGACGGATTGATGTGCGCGTAGGCGTTGTTGGTCTGGCCCCAGCGATACGGCCAGCGGACGTTGTTCGCTCCCGCCGGCGCGTTCGCGTCGACCACGACGCGCGTGGCGGTGAGATTGCCGAGCGTGTCGTCGAAGTCGTTCCACGTCGCGTGATCCTTCGGCGGCGGTTTGCACACTTTGCCGTGCACGATGCGCCACTCGGCGTGGGCGATCTCGGCAGGCGTTGCGTCGCGGCAACGGCTCGGGTCGTACTCTTTGACCTCCCGTGCGAGCTCCGTGTAGTGCATCGGTTGCACCTGCTGTCCGAGCGCGGGGCTATTGAAATTGACCAGGTTCTCTTCGGTGAGCTGCGTGAAGTTGAGCCACGCGAAGTTCGGTTGATCGCCGGCGGCGACGCCGTCGGCGGCGTCCGGGTCGAAGGTCTCGAGGACGCGCCCGTAAAGCGCGCCCATGGTCATGAAGTCGTACTGACCGGCACCGATGGTCTCGAAGAACCGCTCGTTTTGGTACTCCATGGTCGACGTGTGCCCGAAGTAGTTGATGCCGGGGCGTGACTCGGTCGCCTGGCCCTGTTCGTCGTCGGTCTCCGGATCGAGATAGCGCGGGCCCATGCAGGTGTCGGTCGTGCCGGTCCGTGGCTGCCCGTTGCACGACGCCGTCGCGGCGCCTTCGTTCGTACGGAGCTGCCAATATTGCGGGTCGTAGTTCACCGAATCGAACGACGACGCGAAGTTGTGCAGCATGCCCAGGCCATGACCGACCTCGTGGAGCAGGATGCCCTTGTAGGTCTCCTTCCACAGATGGTCGTAAATAAGATCCGCCCGTTGAGTCGAGAGGGCCGCGTTGGCCGCGCCGGCGAGGTTCGGGAAGAGCTTCTGCACGGCCGCGTTGCTGTAGATGCCGTTGGTGCCCCCGAAATACTTGGCGACGCCGCGGATATCCGGGTTCCCGACGCCCTCGGTCGGCGCGAAATCGCAGATGCCGTGCTCGCCCAGGGTCTCGAGCGAAATCTGGTTCTGGATGTTGGCCCTCACCGGGTCGCGCCCTTGGAGAGGCGACACCTGCGCCATCACCGACGAATCGATCGTCGTGTTCGGGTCCATGCCCGCCGCGTCCACGAGCCACGACGGATCGACGAGCTGCGCTTCGTACTTCGAGCCGATCAACGGCTGCGCCGTCGCGCTGAAGTCGAGCAGGTTTTGCGACAGCATGCCGGGGTCGGACGTCGTGTTCGTGAGCACGCTGCGGATCTGGGTGAGCTTGTCGCCGGTCGATCCCGTGAGCGTCACGCCGAGCTGAGCGGCCGCGTTCGTGATGTTCACGTTCGCGACGCGCCGCGTGAGCTCCGCGGTCGAGAGCGCAGTCTTCGTCTTCCCGGTGCGGAGCTGCTGCTGATAGATCGAGGCGGGAACGCCGTCCGTGATGTCGGTGAGGTCGAGCTCGTTGTTGGCGACCATCAAGACGTCGCGGATCTGCGCGGCCGCGGCGGTCGCCGAGCGACCCATCACCGTGGCCGCCGCGCCGACGATCTGTCCGGTGAGCGGATCGGCGTTCCAATCCGCGATACCGCCCCACGGCGCCTGCGACGCAAACGGCCAGTAAAAGATGAAGTTCTTGCGAATGTCGCCGACGCGCGCAGTGCTCCCACGGGCGCCACATTGCGCAGGGTCGTAGTTGCGCACGGGGTTGTGACACAGGACGACCGCGGGGGAGGGATCGACGAGGTGCTCGATACCCCAGCCGCCGTAGCTCACCATGTCCGTCGTGGCGCCATCGAGGTACTTGTCGTGGCACGACTGCCGCGCGCCGCCGGTGCGCCGGCATTCGACTTCGCGCGCGTGCGCCACGCCGCTCGCGATCGCCTGGCTCCACGTCGTCGTGATGTCTTCGGTGGGCCCCGCCTCGCTGACGTTACCCTTCGAGTCGAGCGTGTCCTGGAGCTCATCGGGCATGTCCGTGTTCACCCACCAAACGATGGGCTTCACCGTGCGGTCTCGGTACGGCAAGGTGCAGCGATTTTGCGGGCTGCACTGCGAACCTTCGCTGCCCTTGTAGCCCGTGTTCTTGTTCTCGCACTGATCGTCGGTGCCGTTCTTGTCCGAGTCCGCGGGCGTCCCGAACGTGCACGGGATCGTGCAGCTGCCCGACGGCAAGCACAGGGACCCGCCCATCTTCGTTTCTGCGGCGCAGTCCGCGTTCGTCTTGCACGTCCCGGTCGTCTGGTGGCTCTTCACCCAGATGTTGTGGACGTTCATGAACTTCACGCTATTCGGATCCACGTAGCCGTACCCGGGATCCCACGAGGTCCGCGAGGACGTCACGATGCCGCTTTGGAGGCTGTTGCCGATGCCGCCCGGGTTACCGAAGACGTCGAGGTTCGCCGTCGTGTTCACGAACGGTTCGAAGTCGTTGTCCGGGTCGAGCTGATCGATCCGCCAGTACGAGCTCCGCACGATCGCTTCTTGAGCGTCGCACGTGTGGATCGCGTTGCCCGTGTAGAAACCGATGAGCGCGCACGACGGAAACGGACCGTCGCCGGCGGCCGGCGCCACGAGAAATTTCGAGGTGACGTCGAAATAGCCTTGGTCCGGTTCGAAGTGCGGCGCGTCTTCCTGGGTCGGGTCGCTCACGTAGTACGAGACCGGCGTGACCGTGATGTCGCCGAACAGTTTGCCGACGAACATGTCTTCCCAATCGGGTGTGTCCACCTGATTGGTCGACCAATCGACGCGGAAGTAATCCCGCTCGTACCAGGGGCGATCCGTCGTGTTCTCGACGATGATGTTCAGCTCTTCGCCGGTCTGCGGGTTGTAGTCGCGCTTGATGTCGAAGTGCGACGTGATCGGGTACGCGGCGACGATGGTGCCGTTCGGCTGTCCCGACGCGGTCACGACGCCCTTGTCGTCGGCGTTGGGGTTCTGCGGATACGCGCGCCGCGCGTACAGCATATTCTCCGAGATTTCCCACTGGATCCGGTCGACGCCGCTCCACGAGCCGATGCCGATGAGCTCCTGATCCTCGGAGCCGTCCACCACGAAGTTCCGCCAATAGAAGGTCGGATTGTCGTTCGGGTCGTCGAGATCCCCGACGAAGAAGCTCTTCGCGAGCGCGTTGGCTTGCACCCTGTTGATGGGTGCTCGTTCTTCCGCGCAGCCAAACGTTACGAGAAGGGCGAGGGTCGCCACCAGGACGACGAACGGGCGCGGCCACGTCGACATTGAGAAGAAGCTCCTTGGTTTGCGACCACGGCGGGCCGAGAAAACCGGGCCGATCCTAGTACGTACCGGGTGGTAGCGGACGCTCCAACGCCGGGCTGGGACGCACCGATCGGCGAATCGCGCCCCCTCGTGGTTGCGAGCTGCGAGCGGCTTTTCGCCCCGCAAACGGCCGACGCGGCGCGGCGAATGGGTTCGACGTCGCACGGGTCGCTCTCGGTTACATGCGAATCGCCGTGCGCGGACGATTCAGCGCTCGAATCGGAGCCGCACCACGGAGCTCGAGGCGACTGGACGGCCCTCGACGTCCGACGCTGGATGGAAGTGCAAGTTCGCGGAACATAGGCGAGCCGCGCTCGCGAAGCCTTGCCCTGCGGGCTCTTCGGAGACGATGCGCGGCGCGGCGGTCGTTCCCGATTCGGTCACGTCGACGGCGAGCGTGACCGTCCCTCGATCGCAATCGGCTTGACTCGGAAATACGCCGCGACACGGCTCGCGTTCCGCGACGAGTCTCGGTTTTCTTGCGACGGCTGCGCGGGTCGTCGTCGAGTCGCGACCATCGCCTTCCGCGCGCAACGAAGATGACGGAGACGGAGACGAAGAAGCGACCGCAGTCGCCGCGGGCTCCGAGTCGACCACGGCGCGCGATGCGATGTCGCTCGCGTCGTCGGCGTGCGCAGGCAAGTTGGCGGAAACTCGGTTTACGGTCGACCGCGCGGAGCGTGCGACGCGCGACTGGGTTTCCAAGTCGGCGTGCGTATCGTCACTTCGAACTCGCGGCGCGCTCGTCGCTCGCTCGTCGTTCGAGCGTTCGGGCGCCGCCGTTTCGTCCGCTGCGACGGTGACGTCGATCGGCGCCGCCGATGCAGCGTGAAAGGAAACCGCCCTCGACGAGCCGGCCAGTGCGACCACACCGACGTGACCGAGCCCCGCGACGACGAACGTCGCGAGCAGGCGAAGGCGGTCGGTATCCCGTCTCATCTAGGTGTTTGCACAGATTCACGAGCGCGCGTGTCGTTCGTGCTTCCTCGAGGTTGCGGGCCGATCCGACGCGCCCTAGATCGAAAGCACAACCGAGACACGGCAGGTAGCCAACGCCACTTTTCGTGGCGCACCGCTTGCCGCACTCGAGTTCCCGGGCTGCCCGGCCGACCGTCTAGCCAGCTAGCGTCGCCGAGCCGCATCTCTCGAATTCATTTGGAGGAAATCATGCGCACGTTACATCTGGCCCTCGCGGCCTGCCTATTCGGAGCATCGGCGTGCTCGGCGTCGATGAACGAGCCCCATTCCGTCGCGGCGTCCGCCGCCTGCGAGCGCCTCGGAAACACGAGCCAGACCGTTTCCTCGATGTTCGCCGAGCACGAAATCTACGGAGCGGCTCCCGCTGCCGAGCACGTCGTGGTCGGCGCATCTGGCTTGAAAGAGCGACAGGTCGGCGCGGAGCTGTTCGTGCACGCCACACCGGGCACGACCGGGCAGTACCTGCAGCGCACCCTCGAGTGCTACACGGCCTACGACAATTCGGTGCACCCGAACGACCCGTTTCATCCCTCGGCGGGGCGCGTGGCGGACGTGAGCGTGCGTCCGGCGGGTGACAGCTTCGCCGTGCGCATCGTCGGTAATTCGCCCGAGGCTGCCCGCGACATCTGGAGTCGCGCGCAGGCGCTCACCTCGAGCACGGTGCAAGTCGAACAAGTCGGCGAGTTGAACTACACGCCGAATCACATTTGAGTCGATGCTCCGCCGTTCTGCGGAGGTCGACCGGCTCAGCGCACGCGCTCGCGAGCTTCGACGGCGCGGGCGTGCGCCTCGAGCCCTTCCACTCGCGCGAACGATTTGATGTGTTCGCCCTGCGCGGCGAGGGCGGCGCGGTCGTACCGGATGAGCGACGTGCGCGACACGAAGTCGTAGACGCCGAGCGGCGCGCTGAACCGCGCGGCGCCGCCGGTCGGGAGCACGTGCGACGGTCCCGCGAGGTAATCGCCCGCCGCTTCCGGCGTGGCATCGCCGATGAAGATCGCGCCGGCGCGATCGATCCGGGTCGCGAGCTCGTCGGGGTTCGCGACGTGAAGAGCGACGTGCTCGACGGCCAGCCGGTTCGCGACGTCGGCGAGGGCGTCTCGCGAACCGACGACGAGCGCGAACCCTTGGCCTTTCACCGCGGCCTCGGCGATGGCCCGGCGCGGCAAGGTCGCCAGCTGCTCGGCGACTTCACGATCGACGGCTTCGACGAGCGCGTCGCTGGTGCACACGAGGAGCGGGTAAGCGGCCTCGTCGTGCTCGGCCTGCGACAGGAGATCGGCGGCGATGATGCGCGCGTTCGCGGTTTCGTCGGCGACGACCAGGATTTCGCTCGGCCCGGCGATGCTATCGATGGCAACGTCACCGAAGACGAGCCGCTTGGCGGCCGCGACGTACAGATTGCCGGGTCCGACGATTTTGTCGACGCGGGGTACCGACTCGGTCCCGTACGCGAGCGCGGCGACGGCTTGCGCGCCGCCAGCGTCGAGGATCGCGTGCACGCCGGCGAGGTGACACGCGGCTCGGACCTCGGGCCCCGCCGACGGCGTCGCGACGACGATGTGCGGAACTCCGGCGACGCTCGCCGGAATGGCGGCCATGAGCACGCTCGACGGGTAGCTCGCTTTGCCGCCGGGCACGTACACGCCGACTTTCGCGAGCGCGCGCACGCGGCTTCCGAGAAGAACGCCGTCCTCTTCGTACTCGAAGCTCACCAGGTCTTCGAACTGCCGCTCGTGATAACGGCGGACGCGTTTCGCGGCCTCGCCGATCGCCGCGCGCACGTCGCCGGGGAGCGCCTCGAGCGCGGCACGACCGCCGTAATCGTGAATGACCAGCGCATCGACGCTCCGCTTCTCGAATTCGGTGACGAAGCGTCGCACCGCGCGATCGCCTTCGGCGCGCACCGCGCCGATCACGGCGCGCACCGCGGGCTCCACGCGCTCGAGATCGGTCTCGCCGCGGCGTGCGAGCTTCTCGAGGAGTGAGTCGTATTCTCGGGTGCCCTCGCGGGCGAGAGACAGAAGAGTCATCGTCGGGTCAGGTCCAGTGTCCGGCTTTCAGCGCGGCAGGGTCGAACTCCCGGATCTTGGGGCCCAGGGCTTCCCGAAACACCTGCTCGTTGTCGACGTCGTAGTCGTCCATATCGAACCCGCCAGCGACTTCGACGCCGATCGCCAAAATGCGGAGAAAAAGCGCGAAGCTCGACGCGCACAGCTTGGGCTGCCAGGAGTCGGTACCGCTCATTGCCGTGTACACCGGGCAATCGCCCTCGGGATCCGGCTTGCTCGTGTCGAGAAAGTACGGGTCACCGAGGAGGCTCGAGTGCGCGACGATCACCCATGCGCCACGCCATCCCGACGGGGTCGGCGCCGTGATCGGCGCCTTCGCCTCGTTCAATGAAAACCCGACCTGTTCCTCTTCGAGCCGGCTGCCCGAGATCAGATGAATGCGCTCCGCGGGCGTCGTCGTCTCGAGATCGACCGGGTCGCACTCGGCCAAGAATTCACGGTACCTGCGCGGAACTCGTAGCTTTTGCTGCAAGTGACGCACGACTTCGGGCGAAAGCTTCCCGAAGGTCGCCTTCACCCCTCGTGATTTCAGCGCCGCTTTGAGCGCGGCAATCGATTCGACAAGATCGCTATCCACGTCGCGACCTCGTGAGGATCGAAGGGCGCTGGAACCCAGGTTTCCGGATTCCGTAAACGAAGCTTCGACGGAGGGTAGCGGAACTCAGCTGAGCCGGCCCCAAGAAACCGCGCCGCCCCGCCAGACTGGCCGGCAACCCCCGACAATTACTCACTAATCACCCGAAATTGCTTGCGATTTTTCCCGCGCCGATGCCGTGTCGCGAGCTTCACGTAGTCGAGCTCGAAGGGACGATGCGGCCGCGGCGTGGGCGGCGCGATCATGTACGAGTCGATCAGGTCGCACATCTCGTCGAGCCGGCCGAGCGTGATGGGCTCGAGGCGTCCGCGAACGGCGTCCAGGGCGGCGCGCACCTTGGGCACGGCGGTCCCTCGAGCGTGTCCGCGCCGATGCAGATCGAGGTAGCTCCGCGCGAGCGCTTCCCCGTCGAAGCGATGCTCCACTAGATCACTGGCGACGGCGACCGGTCCGCGGCCGTCGACGATCCCGTCCTCGACGAGGACGAACGCCGCCTGAAGGTAATTGTAGAAGGGCACGACGCGCGGACCATAGAGGTCGAAATCGCTCGGCGGACTTTGCCGGTCGAGATGAATCAAGATCCGCGCGACGGTCGGGCCCGGGACGATGTTGCCGAGCGCGGCCAGGCACGCTTCGCGCTGGTCGGCGTACGTTTCGCCGACCGTGAGCACGCGCTCGAGCAGTGATTTCCCGACCGTACCCTCACAGAGGTCGGCGTAGAGCGAGTACACGAACGCGTCGGCTTCGGCGTCGTCACCGACGAGCACCTCGAGCGCGCCGCCTTCCGGTTCGTTGCGCCTTTGGTCCTCTTCGCGCGAGACGAGCAGGACCGGCAACTTGTAACCGAGCTGGTCGCGAACCGCGCGGAGTCGCAGCCGGAGCATGTTGCTGAGGTTCGGCTTCAACGTGAGCTCGTCCCAGCGCACCCCGTCGATGCGGAGCTTCTCTTCGACGCGTGCGCGGAGCTGGCGCGGGCTGCCGCTCAAGACGTGGATGCGGGCGCCGGTTTCGCCGAGCGCGCGGAGCAGCGCGGCCGCGCCGGGCACCGCTCGCTTTTGATCCGGCCGTTCGAGCGCCGTGCGCCACAAGTCGCCGAGCGTGTCGAACTCGGTGCGCAGATACGTCTTGTCTAGGTCCCAGCGCGTGACGAAGGGCACGGCGTCAAGATACCCAGGTGCGCCGGGTGCTCGTGAGCGACGCGAGGAGCTCGTGCGACCCGGATTTGCGGGCCACGTCGATCGCTTCGTCGATGTACCCAAAGGCTTCGTCGGCGCGCTCGCGGCCGTGCGCGACGCGGGCGAGCGAGGCGAGCAGATGCGCGCGTTCGGCGCCGATGGGGCCCGCGACGTGGAGGGCTTCTCGGAGCACGCCGTCGGCGTCCGAGTAGGCGCCGCCGCGAATGAGCGCGTCGCCGAGCTTGCGCGCGAAGATCGCGACGGCTTTGAGCGGGTCGTCGAGCTCGCCGCGATAGACGTCCTGGCGCGCCAGATCGAGCGCGCGCCGGAGCGAGTCGATGGCCGCCGACACGTCGTCGCGGGCGAGTGCCCGTTCGGCGACTTGCTCGAGCAGGAGAAGCGCCTCGAGCGTGTCTTGAGCGTCGTAGGCGTGCATCGCGCGCACCTCGATCGGCGCGTCGCGTTTCTCGTAGACACTGACGGCTCGTGCGTGGAGCTCGCGCCGCACTTCGGCGGGGATCGCGCCGACCACGATTTCGCGAATCAGCGGATGCGAGAGGGAACAGAAACGCCCCTCCATCTCGACCATGCCGGCCTTCACGAGCTCGCCCAGGGTTTCCTGAACGCCGTCAGGACGGCCGAGCACCTCCGCGATCGCTTCCGGCTCGATGCCGTCGCCGAGAACGCCGAGCGCCTGCAGCACGCGGCGCGCGCGGGGCTCGAGGGTCGCCATTCGATGGCTAATCAGGTCGGCGAGGCGAAGCGGCGGATCGGTGCCGCCCTCCATCGCAAACCGGAGCACTTGCTCGACATAGAGCGGCGGGATGCCGCGGAGCCCGCTTTCGGCGAGCGCCATCATGCGTTCGCTCGGACGGTTGTTCTTCAAGAGCCGGGTGACGATCGGCGGAGGGAGCCCGCTCACGACGCGAGCGGCGTGCTTTGCGCCCCAACCGGCGTCGAAGCCCGGCGTGTGGGTTCCGATGACGAGCAATCCTCCGCCCGACGGCGGCTCGCCGAGCATGTCGGCAAACGCGCTGCGGCTCGAGCCGTCGACGCGTTGAAGGTCGTCGATGGCGAGGACCACGCTGTGGGGCGCCGCGACGCGCACCGCGCGCTGCACCGCCCAACGGAGAGCGTCGGCGAGATCGCGACGCCGTTCGTGCGGCGTGCGCGGGTCGTCACGGGAGGGCATGCCCGCGTAGATTTCGTCGAGGCCGCGACGCGCCGTCGGCGAAGCGCCGTCCCACGGACGTCGAGCGCCGCCGCCCGAGTCGAGCTGCACGAGCCCGGTGATGGCCTTGCGAACCGCGTGATAGGCGACTTCCGCGCCGTACGGATCGGGTCCGGTGACGACCACGTGGTCGCCGCGGCGCCCACCGATTTCGAGAAATTCCTTGATGAGACGCGTCTTTCCGACGCCATGCTCCCCGACGATGCGCGCCCCGACGATCGTCTCGGCCGCCTCACGACGGCGATCGCCGAGCCAGGCGAGATCGTCGTCCCTGCCGACGAAGGGCAACGGCAAATCCGGAATCGGCGGCGGGGTCGGCGTCTCGCTCTTCACCGGAAGGCGAGCGCCGCACTCGCAGCAGAATCGCGTCATCGGCACTACCGACGCGCAGACGCGGCACTCTACGGTTTGCCCGGGACGCTGCGAAAACAGCGGCTGCGACATCGCCGGGGGTTGGCTCCGCGCTTCGTCGAGCGCTTGTTGCAACGCGTCGGCGAATTCGAGAGCGTCCGAATAGCGATCCTTCGCGTCCTTCGACATCGCCTTCATGACGACGCGAACCAAGGGTTCGGGGATGTTCCGCTCGGGCGCCACTTGTCGTGGGTCGGGAATCGGCACCGAGAGGTGCATCATGACGACTTGCGTCGGGTTGTCGGCTTCGAAGGGAAGCCGTCCTGTCATCAGCTGGAACAGGATGACGCCTACGGCATAGAGATCGCTGCGTCCGTCGATCGGGTCGCCGCGCCCTTGCTCGGGCGCCATGTAGTCCGGCGTTCCACAAACGATTCCCGGCAGGGTCACGTTGGTCGCGTTCGGTTGATCGGCCTTCAGCTTCGCGAGCCCGAAGTCCACGACCTTGACGAAATCGCCGCCGCGCCGGAGCGGCTCGAGAATGATGTTTTCCGGCTTGAGATCGCGGTGAACGATGCCGAGATCGTGCGCTTCGCTGAGCGCCATCAAGGCCTGCGACAGCACATCCACGATCCGTTTGAACGGCAACGGACCTTGCTCGTACGCCACGCGCGCGAGGTCCTTGCCGCGCAAGAACTCCATGACGAGGTACGGCTGTCCGTCGTCCGTTCGGCCAAAGTCGATGACGCTCACCGAGTTCGGGTGGTTGAGCTGGCTCGCCGCACGCGCCTCGGTCATGAACCGAACGATGGAATTTTCGTCGGAAAGCAGATGCGGATGGATGACCTTGACCGCGACCGTGCGCCCGAGCGCGCGTTGTTCTGCGCGGTACACGCGGCCCATTCCGCCGACGCTGATCAGATCGAGCACCAAGTAACCACCGGGCAGCGTCCGACCAACGAGCTTGTCCTCGCTGTTGACCGCTACCGCCCCGATCGGAAAACCGCAGGCCGGGCAATACTGGTGGCTTGCCTCGCAAGCCGTCCCACATTGCGGGCACGCGCGCATCGGGACAAAGGATGCCATACTTTTTCCCCCTTCGGGTCATTGAGGAGGCCGGGGGCGGCCAACTGGCCGGATCCCGCGGTTCCGCGAAACCCGACAGAATCTGGTACCTTGTCTGGTTGAATGGACGCTCCCAGGGTGAAATTGGGCGAGCTGCTCGTGCGAGCGGGCCTGATTACCTCGGTACAGCTCCAGGAAGCCCTCGACGAGCAGTCGCGAAACGGCAAGCGCCTCGGCAGCTTGCTCGTCGAAAGCGGTCTCGTTTCCGAGACGCAGGTAACCCAGATCCTCAGCCAGCAGCTGAGCGTGCCGTGGGTGTCCCTGCATCACATCGATTTTTCTCGGGAGCTACTCGCCCTCGTTCCCGTCGACGTCGTCGAGCGGTTCTGCCTCATTCCCATTTACGTGCGTCGCGTGCGCGGGCTCGGAGACGCGCTGTACGTCGCGATGGACGATCCGACGAATCAGCAAGCGCTCGAAGAAGTCGCGAAGCGTTCGAACCTGCACGTTCGCGCGATGATCGCGCCGCCACACGACATTCGCTCAGCCATCCGCGCGTACTACGGTGTCGGTGAGCCATCGGAGACGAACTTGCCGCGTCCGACTCGGGAAGACGAAGAAGAAGAAATTTCGCTCGCGCTCCGGCCGAAGGCGGCGAAGCCGAAACCCGAAGTGCCGCCGCGCGTGGTGCCACCGCCGAAGCCCGATCTCGCGGCCCTCGCGGCATCCGACGGCGCGACGAAGTCACGCGGCCCGACGCCTCCCGACGCCACGTCGAGCGCGCGCCGCGCAAACGTCCCCGACGCACCTCTCCCCTTGCGCAGCGCCGCCTCCGCGGACGCGCCTTCTCAGTCACGGAGCGCCGCCTCCGCGGACGCTCCGGCCAGCTCGAAGAGTGGGTCGTTGGTCGAGCGCGCTCGGCTCGATCCGAAAGCTGCGCGAAAGTTGCTCGCGCTCACCTTGCTCGACGGCACGACGATCCGAGTGCCGCAAAAGTCGTCGACGGGCGACGAATCGGGCGGCGCGGCGGCTCCGAGCACCGAAGAGCAATTGACGGCGCGCGATCTCGTCGCGGCGCTTAGGGTGGCTGCGCGGGGCGGCGACGCGACCGACGTGCTCGGTGAGAATGCCCGCTGGGAGTCGATGCTCGCCGCGCTCATTTCGGTGCTCTTGAAGAAGCACCTCATCGCCGACTGGGAATTCATCGAGGAATTCAAGAAGGGCTGACGCGCGCCGCGTCGCGCGCGGCGCGAATCGCTCGCCGCTATTTCACGATGTTCGCGGCGCGCAGGGCGAGCACCTCGGCGTCGGAAAACCCCGCTTCGCCCAAGATGCGATCGGTATGCTCGCCGGGACCGGGTGGGGGTGATTCGCCGAGGTCGCGTGGCGTCACCGGCGTTCTGTATTGATAGAACGCGGTATCGGCGCCCTCGATGCGCCGGAAAACGCCGCGCGCGGCGAGCTGCGGGTCGGCCACGAGCTCGTCGGGTTTCACGACGGGTTCGATGCAGCAGTCGTGCTCTTTTCCGAACTCCGCCCACTCCGCGCGCGTCCTCGACGAAAACACGGCGCGAAACGACTCCTTCAGCGCGGCCTGATGCGGACCCGGCATCAACGCAGACGCATCGAACGGCATGCCGATGCCGTCGGTGAACCGCTTCAAAAATTTCGGCTCGAGCGCGGCGAGCGTCACCGCGTCGCCGTCTTTCGTTGCGTACGTCGAGTACGCCGCGATGCCGCCGGTGAGTGTCTCGGCCCCACGCGTCGGGGTGATGCCCCCGAACAGCCCGGCGAGGGTGACGGTCGCGAACGGGAGCACCGCGTCCGTCATCGCGACGTCGAGAACCGTCCCTTTGCCGGTGCGGTCGCGCTCGCGAAGCGCCGCGAGGATGCCGACGACGCTGAAAAGGCCGCCGCCCACGTCCGCCAGTTGAAAAGACGGCAACTGGGGTGGTCGATCCTCGGGGCCCATGAGACCGAGGAGCCCGGAGCGCGCGAGGTAGTTCAAGTCGTGTCCGGCGCGGTCGCGGAGCGGTCCGGTCTGACCGTAACCGGTGAGCGCGCAGATCACGAGGCGTGGATTGTCGGCCATGAGCACGTCGTGACCCGCGCCGAGTCGATCGAGCACGCCGGGACGAAACTGGTCGAACACGACGTCGTACGACAGCGCGAGCTTCCGGAATGCGACCGCGGCGCCAGGCGCTTTCAGGTTCATCACCACGCTGCGCTTGCCGCGATTGAGCCCGCTGAACGCGACGCTCACGCCGTCCGCGTACGGCGGCATGTAACGGAGGTAGTCGCCGGCGTCGTCGTCTTCGAGCTTGTCGACGGTCGCCCCCAAGTCCGCGAGGACGAGCGTCGCGAACGGCCCGGGCAAGAGCCGGGAGAGATCCAGAACGCGCACGCCGTCGAGGGGTCGCATGGTCGACGCGGCGCCTATTCGGCGAGCCTCGTTCAGTTCCCGCCGAGGCGCGAACGGTACGCGGTCACCCACGGCGAGACGGAGTGCCGCTTCTCGGTGCCTCCGGCGTTGCCGTTGCCGGCAGCGCCGCGCTGCTCCGCGCGATACGTCGCGACGGCGATCGCCGCAGCGACGCTCGTGTGTTCGTCTTCCGGGAACAAGCTTCCCTCGACGAGAGCTTGCCGGTGCCGCTCGATGAAGCTCGTGTCGTAGTGGCCCGCGATGAACTCGGGGTGGGCGAAGAGACGTTCGTGAAAGGGGAGGTTGGTGCGGATCCCGGCAACGACGTATTCGCTCAGCGCGCGTCGCATTCGCGC
>DATBBD010000548.1:0-12171 GCA_036271175.1 Polyangiaceae bacterium
AGCGGATCGGTGACCAGCACCGGGTGCCTCGTGCCGGGTTCGAACGGCGCGACGACGCGCGGCGTCGACGAACGCTCGACGCCATTGCACGCCCGCGGCGTTTTCCCGGTGTCGAGTTCGGTGGGGACCGCGATTGGTGCGTCGGTGAGCGCGCCGTCCGCGCGGAGCGGGTAGAGGATGCTCGACGCCTCTTTGCCGGCTTGGTCGGCGAGGGTCACGTAGATGCCGGCGTGGTCGCCGGCATAGGCGAACCCGACGTGCTGCTCGAGGCCGAACGACGCGGGCTCGGTGTAGCCGAGTGCGGCAGCGTCGAACGCGAACCCAGAAGCGGCCGCGCGACGAGCACGGACGAACGTGGGCCCGTCGATCCGAAGCTCGACGTGGTGACCGCCGACGTGGACGATCTCGCCGTGACCCCGCTGCGCGGCTTCGGGGGGAAAACGAACCGCGGGGACGGTCGTCACCGCGCGACCGTCGAGGAAAAACGCCGTTTGGTCGTCGCCCGCGACGGCGTGGAGCCGCGCATAGAGCCCGCCTGATGCGATACTGAGGAGCGCGGGTCGCGCCGTGGCCAGCACGCCTTTTCCGTCGGAATCGCCGCGACGATACGGGCCTGCGTCGGCGATCACGGCGTGCACGACCTTCCCTTCGAGCACATTGTCCCACGCGATCTCCACGTCGCGAAGCGGCGCGCCGTCGTGACCGCCGTCGGGAAGCGCGTAGCGCATCGCCGCGACGCCCTCGACTTCGTCGTAGTCGCAGTAAGCGTGCGGCTCGATTTTCTTGAGCGGCGGAAGGAGCGGCACTTCGTCGATATGCGGCGTCGCGCCGGGACGCGCTTGAACGACGGAGACCGCGGCCGTCGCCGGGTCGTCCTTGATCGCGAACCACGTTGCTTTGCCGATCGCCGTCTCGGCGGCGAAGGGCGCGCTCGCGACGCCGGGGATCCGCTTCCACTCGCCGGGTTCGACCGCGCACGAAAAAGCCGTCGCCGTGCGCGGCGTGACTCGTGGGTGTTCGTCGATCGACGGCGGCGGAAGCACGCGTTCGCGCGACTCGGTTCGCCACCCGACACGCGACAGCACGTTACCGAAGACGCAGCCCGGCGCCGCACACGTGAGCGCCGTGCAATCGGCCGAGCCGGGGCAGGCGTCGACGGGCAGCTTTTCGATCCACGACCAGGTCGAACCCGCGTCGAACGACCCGTAGAGGTCGCCCGAGTTGGTGTTCAGCGCGAGGCCGCGTTGTCCGGCTGCGCCGAGGCGCATGCCTTCGACGGGCGGTTTCGCGAGCGCGCTCAGACGGCCGTCGTCGTCGACCACCAGCCAATAGCGGGTGCCCCGGCGGTTCACGACGATCGCCATCGTGCCGTCTTCGGACGGTGCGAGCGACTCGACGTCGATGTCGGACAGGCGTCGACGGGTCCGCATTTCGTCCTGGTCGGGAAACGTGAGCGCGTCGACGTCGTGGGCCTCGAACGTGTCGCCGCCGTCGTGCGAGACGAACACCGCGAGCGACTCGCCTTTCGAACGTCGCCCGACCGCATACGCCGTCTTGCCGTCGCTCGAGAACGCGAGCCCGAACGCGGAACGCGACAAGGACGGCGTCGCCGATGGGACGAGGGCGAGCACGCTTCCGGCGTCACCCGCGACGGTGCGCCTCACGTGCACCCCGACCGGCGCGCAACCCGGACCGCTCGCGCCGAGTGGGGTCGACGGGCAGACGCCGGTGACGAGGAGCGCGCCGTCCGCGCCGACGGCCATCGAGAGCTCGCTCGTCCGTCCCTCGACGACGTACGGCTCGGCCGTGAACGTGTGGCCGCCGTCGGTGCTGCGTGCGAAGAGGACCGGCTGCGTCACGTTCTCGAGCTTCTCCCGCGCGCACGCGAGGTAGACGAACGCGCCGAAGCCGGCGATGCGCACGTCGGCGCAGCCCTTCGACGCCCCGAGCGGATGCGACGTGAGCGGCTGTCCGAACACGCCGTCGAGAAGCGCGTACCCGCCGGGTCCCGACGACGCGCGCACTTCGAGGTAACGGTCGCCGACGAACGTCGCTTTGCCGTCGGAGAGCGCGGTCGCCGACGGCCCGAGCGGCGGCGCGACGCCGAGCGCCTCGGCGTGCGACGAAAGCGGACGCCCGAGCGGCGTGAACGCCGGATGCGCGCCGGGTTGGTACACCCACGGCCCGAGCGCCGACAAGACGACGAGGCTCGCGCCCGCCTCGTCGAGAAACGATTCCGCGCCGAACCGCGGCGTCTCGAGCGGCGACCACGTCGCGCCGAAATCGTGCGACTCGTAGAGCGCTTCGGGAACCGCGAGCGCGAGACCGTGACCGTCGGGGGCGAGCGCGACGTCTTCGAATCGCGCCGTCGCGGGACCGACCCGGCTCCACGTCGTCCCCGAATCGGAGCTGCCGACGAGCGCGCCGTCGCGCCGAACGCCGATCAAGGCCGTCTTGCTCGCCCGAACGCGAACCAGGGGTTCGAGGAGCGACGTCGAGCGCTGAAAAGGCCCGAGCGGCGCGGACGCGTCGTAGGTCGTGCCGCTTTTGCCGACGAACGCGAAGCCGCCCGCGGCGCGGGACACGATCGCGACGAGATCTTCGGGAGCGAGATCCGCGGCCGCCTCCGCGCGGCCCGGCGACGGCTTCGTGTCGACGACCCAGCGCTCGCCTTTCCGACCGGCGTAGAGCACGCGGCCGTCGGCGAGATCGGCGCGCGCGAGCAACGTCGCGGGCTCACGCGGGTGATAGTGGAAGACCGCGAAGTCGTCGTTCGACGTCGCTTCCGGCGCGGACGTGAAGAGCGGAGGCCGCGGCGCGCCGGCGGGTGACGAACCGCCACCGCATGCGACGCCGAGGGAGCACCCCAAAAAAACCAACCACGACGGCGCCCGGAGCATCACGCCGGCTCGAGCGTGAACACCGCGATTTCCGGCGCGACGCCCAGGCGGATCGGCGGACCCGTCGTGCCGAGGCCCGCGTGCACGTAAAGAAACGAGCGGCCGAGGCGGTGTAACCCGTGGACGCGCTGGCGCGCGATGCGAGAGAGGCTCACGTAGCGAACGGCGAACGGCATCGCGACCTGACCGCCGTGGGTGTGCCCCGAGAGCACGAGATCGACGTCGCGCTCGGCCGCGGCCTCGAAAAATTCCGGGTAGTGCGACAGGAGCACGACCGGCGCGCCCGGCGGCCGGCCGGCGAGCGTGCTCTCGAGGTCGTCCTGTTGCGTGGACACGTCGTCGACGCCGGCGACGACGAGCTTGGCGTCGCCGCGTTGCACGACGTGCTGCGCGTTCCGGAGCACGGTCGTGCCGTGCGCGCGGATCTTGCGGCACAGATCGTCGGGGTCCCACTGGTCGTGGTTCCCCATCGACACGAACACGCCGTCTTTCGCGGAGAGCGCGCCGAGCACTTCCGCGACGTCTTCGTAGAACTCGGTTCCGGTGGTGACCAGATCGCCGGTGACGGCGATGAGATCGGCGCCGAGCGCGTTCGTCTTTTTCGCCCAAGCGAGCCCGCGGCGGAGCGGGTCGTAATTTCCGATATGGAGATCGGACAGCTGCGCGATGCGATAGCCGCGGAGCTCCTCCGGCAATCCGACCACCGGAATGGTCACGTTCGCGACCCGGACCCAGCGGCGGCGGACCGCGACGCCCCAGACCGAGACCAATGCCGAAAACGCGTAGGTACCGAACGCGGCGCGCGTCGTCACGTCGAAGGCGCTCGCGTGGCTCATGGCGCCGAACGAATGCGCGACGAGGAGCGCGATTTCGACGCACGGGAAGGCGAACAGCGCCAGCAAGGTCGCGCACCAGTGCGCGAGGATCGGCTCGTCGAAGAGCCGCATCAGCCGCGGACGCCGCCGCTGCTTCATGAGCGAACGGAGGCGGGCGAACGCGACGACGGCGACGAGCACGCCGCCGCACAGAGCGACGACCGGTCCGACGAACAGCATCGCGCCGAGAACCGGAACGACGTGCGACACGCCGGTCAGCGCGAGCGCGATGAGTACGAAGCGCCTGAGGCGCGCCGACCGCCGCGTCCAGCGCGGCGCGGGTGGCGACGCGCGCTCGGATTTGCCGGATTCGTCAGAATCGGACGACGCGGCGCTCGAACCGTCGGCGGGCATTGTTCTTCGAGCTTCGAGATAGAGACGTCGAAGGCGTGCCGCGGGAGGGCACGCCTTCTCGGGAGTTCAGGACCGAACGAGGGCGGAGCGACGGCTCAGCCGTTGAGGAGCGCGACGATCTTCGCCTTGGTCGTCAAGCCGACGAGCTGCGCGGCGCGCTGCCCGTTCTTGAACACCATGAGCGTCGGAACGCCGCGAACACCGAACTTCGACGCCGTCATCGGCGCGTCGTCGATGTCGAGCTTGCCGACCTTCACCTTGCCCACGAACTCCGTCGCAACCTGGTCGACAATCGGCGACAGGGCTTTACACGGACCGCACCAAGTGGCCGTGAAATCGACGAGGACGGGGTCACTGGATTTGAGGACCTCGTCTTCGAAGTTCAGGTCGTTGAACACTTGGACGTTCTCTGATGATGCCATGCTGATAGCTCCTAACCCTGCCGGACCCCGGGGGGAGGGTCTTCGGCGGTCCCCTTTACTTAATCATTCTCGGCGCGCCGGCAACGACTCGAAATGCCTGGTCGCCCTCTCGTGGGGTCGGGAGGCATCGACAAACCGCGTTTTTTTTGCGACTTCGTGGAGCGGATGCGCCGGAAAAGCAAACAAGTGTGCGAGCCCGAGCGTGGCGCGCCGTGGCCCCCGCCGTGGACGGCCGCCGGCGTCATCGAGGCGCTCCAGCCCCTGGCCGCCGACGAACGGAAAAGCCGGCTCTCGAGCGTCATCGCGGCGCGTCTCGAGTCGGTGACGGTCGTGCTCGACGCGCCCCACGACCCGCACAACGGCGCCGCCGTGCTCCGGACGTGCGACGCCTTCGGCGTCCAGAACCTCCACGTCGTTCCGGGCACCGAGCCGTTCGTCATCGCGACGACCGTCACGCGCGGCAGCGAAAAGTGGGTCGACGTCGTTCCACACGCGAGCCCGGGAGAAGCGGCGCGCGCGCTCGTCGAAGCCGGCTTCGAGCTGGTCGCGACGCGCCCCGATGGCGAGCTCGTCCCCGAGGATCTCGCCGCAGTGAAAAAACTCGCTCTCATCGTCGGCAACGAGCGCGACGGGATCCGCGAAGAGCTGTCGCGCGCCGCTCGGCGCGCCGTGCGCGTGCCGATGCGCGGCTTCGTCGAGAGCCTCAATTTGAGCGTGTCGACGGCCATCCTCCTCGCGCAAGCGACCCGGGGGCGGCCGGGGGATCTCTCGCCGCTCCAGAAGCAAGCGCTCTACGCACGCGGCCTCTTTCGCAGCGTCGTGCGCGCCGACGACGTCCTTTCTGCGCTCGATCCTCGGTGACCCGTACAAAGATGTGCGGCCTGGTTGCCGAATCGGCCGCGCTGTTTTAGCGTCCGGCGCCCGGAATCGAGGAAAAGATGGCAGGAACGTTGATTGGACCCGGACTCTCTATCGAAGGCGAGCTCACGAGCCAGGAGGAGGTCGTCGTTCACGGAGCCGTGCGCGGCACCTTGACCGCGAGTGACGCGGTCTCCGTCGGTCAGGGCGGCGTCGTCGAAGCCGACATCCGCGCGGCGTCGCTGAGCGTGGCCGGAACCGTCACCGGCAATGTCACCGCCAACGATCGGGTCGACATCCAAGCCGGCGGCCGGCTCATCGGCGACGTGAAAGCGTCGCGGCTCACCATCGCCGACGGTGCCTCGTTCAAGGGCAACGTCGACATGGACGTGGGCTAAAAGGCAAACACCATGGCGGAATCATCGGTCATCGGACAGGGTACGGTCATCCGCGGCAACGTGCGCGGTGACGGCTCCATCGAGATTTACGGCCGGGTCGACGGCGACGTCGCGGTCAGCGGCGACGTCACCTTGGGCGAAAGCGCGAGCGTCCGTGGCGACGTGAGCGGCGCGCGCCTCACCATCGGCGGCACCGTCGCCGGCGACCTCACCGGCACCGAAGCCGTGGTGCTCGAGCGCACCGCACAGGTCACCGGCGACATCGCGGCGCCCCGCGTCGGCATCGAAGAAGGCGCCCGCGCCCGCGGCGCCCTGCGCACCGAAGAACCCGGCGCACCCGCTGGCGGCCGCACCGAAGTGCGCCGCTCGCCGCGCCCCATGGAATCGCCGCGCGCGGCCGAGCGAGAAGTGCCGCGCATCGCCGCCCCCGCGGCCCGCATCGCCCCGCGCCCCGAACCGGTCGCGCAACGGAAGGCCCCGCCGGCCCCGGTCGTCCCCGCGCTCCGCGGCCTCCACGGCCGAAAAAAGAAGGCTCGCGGCTAGAGCACGGGTTCGGCTGCGGCCAGGCCTTCGACGTACGGGCGGAAGTTCGCCTTCTCGGTTCCGCAATCGGGGCATCGAAAACCACCGCTGATGGCGTCGAAGGGAGTACCTGCCGGCACCTCGGCGGCGCCCTTGGCCTCGTCGTACAGATAATAGCAACCGCGGCAGATGAACGTCAGAGTTCCCGAACGCGAGAGCGCGGGGGCGGGCGCGGGCGCAGCCGGCAGGGCGTTCGTGAGCTCCGGCACCGTGACGTGATCGCCGACCACGACCTTGCCGCTCGTCCGTGCGACGAGATAGACGCCGAGGTCTTTGTGTCCAAAGGCGTTTCGTAGCGAACCGGGAATGTCCAGGTCGCGCTCGCCGGTCACCGGGTTCACGTTCGTCGCGCCGCAACGTCCGTTGCGTCGATCGACTCGGAACAGGACGTCACCGAGCATGATGTCGCTCCCGATCCAATCGAACTCCTCCCAGGGGCGAGCCCCGTCGACGTAGAAGTTCGCGCGAAAGCGGAGCGGGTTGATCTTCGTGCCCCAGTCGGCCTCGAGCTGTCGAAGCGTCGCGAGGTTGATGCACGAGATGACGTTGTCCGGCTTGTCCATGAAGTGACCGTTCGGCAAGTGAACGAGCCGCGGCACGCCGCGGTCGGAGGGAACCTGCTCGCTGAAGAAGGCTTCGACGGCGTTTCGGCCGTCTTCGGTGCGAAGATCCGCACTGAGCAGCGTTTCGGCGGGAGGCGGTTCGGTGCCCGTCGTGCGCTCCGTTCTCGAGATGGTGAGCTGCAAGGTCTCGGGGTCGATGTGGGTCTGAACCCGCGCGAGCACCTCGTCGAGCATGAGCATCAAGAACAGCCCCTTCTTCGCCCAGCGCGGCGCGCTCGGATCCATCGGGACGCCGGGTCGCGTCAGCGCGAACACACGGTCGAACGGAAAGGGCTTTCCCGCTTCGAGGAGGATCCCGCGGAGCGGCTCGGGGCTCAGGCCCTTGATGGGATAACGGCAAATTCCCCGAACGACGCGCATCGAGCTCGATTCCTCTCTCGTTTTTTTGTTTCGCGCCCGTGGTGAGACGGTGCGGATCGCCGGCGGGTGCCGGAGCAGGTGTCGCCGCTTCGATCGTCGTGGCGCGGGAGTCCGCACCGAGCGCTGCTCCACCGGTGGGTCGAGGAGCAGCTCGCCGATGAACTCGTGATGATCGTCGAGCGTGTCGTCGACCGCGTCCGACAAACGCAAGATGCCGAGCTCGATCTGTTTCGGCGATAATCCGGCGTAACCCAGCAACAAGCTTCGTCGCGTGAGCGACGACGGCGTGGCTTCGTGGACGCCGACGGAGCCAAGCGAATACACGCCGACCCGGTGTCGTCGCGCGAGCTCCTCGAGCCGCGCCGCTTCGGGCACGCCGGCAGGGAGCTGCCAGAGCACGGACAGACCGCTCGATTCGCCGCTGATCTCGACGCGGCCGAAATACCGGCGGAGCGCACTCGTGAGCGCATCGCGACTCTCGCGGTACTGCGAGAGGCTTCGCGTCAGATGAACGGCGTAGCTGCCGCTGCGGATGAACTCGGCGAGCACGGCTTGCTCGAGCCAGGAGCAGCCGCCGTCGAGCAAGGCTTTTGCCTGCCGGAACGCATCGACGAGCTCGGGCGGAGCCACGACGTACCCGAGGCGGACGCCCGCACCGAGTGTCGTCGTGAACGTGCTGACGTGGATGGTGCAATCGGGCGCCACGCCGGCGAGGGCCTGGAGGGGCGAGCCGTCGTAGTGAAAGTCGCCGACGTAGTCGTCCTCGACGAGATACGCGCCGTGCTCGCGCGCCCATGCGACGAGCTCCCTCCGCCGCGGCGGCGAGAGCACGTGGCCGGTCGGGTACTGGTTCGCCGGCGTGAGATAGACGAGCGACGCGGACGCCCGCGGCAGTCGCGACGTCATCAGCCCGTCCTCGTCGACGCGAACGGAGCACAGCGCCGCTCCCGCGGCGCTGAACACGCGCGACGCGCCCTCGTAACAAGGATCTTCCACGACGACCGTGCTGTCCGGCGAGAGAAAGAGACGCGCGACGAGGCCGAACGCCTCCTGAGCGCCGTGCACGACGATGATCTGGTCGGGATCGGCGACGATGCCGCGGCTCATCGACACGTGCGCGGCGATCGCCGAGCGCAGCGCATGGAGCCCCGACGGGTCGCCTCGCTCGGAGACGCCTGCGGCGCCGCGATATGAAAGACAGCTCTGAACCAGCCGCCGCCACGTCTTCACCGGAAACAAGTCGAGGTTCGGCCGTCCCGGCACGAAATCGTAGAGCGTGCGCGGACGGCTCGCTTCGATGCGGCGCGGGGCGAGCACGACGTTCGGCACCGGCAAGGGCACCGCGGGCCGCGTCTCGGTCGATGCCCGCGGACGAAACGCCGCGTCGTCCGCGGGGCGCACCGAGACGGGCCGTGCCGCCGGTTCATTCGTTCTCGGATAGCGCGTCGCGAAGATGCCCGACGCGGCGCGCGACTCGACGAGGCCTTCGACGAGGAGCGTCTCGTACGCGCGCACGACCGTGTTGCGTCCGAGGCCGAGCTGCTCGGAAAGTTGACGCGATGACGGCAACCTCGCGCCGGGCGGAACGCTGCCCTGTCGAATCGCGTCCCGCAGTTGATCGGCGAGCTGCACCGCGAGCGGTCGCGACGAGGAGCGATCGAGGCCGACCGGGATTCGCATGGCTCACCCAAAGAGTAGGCTCGCGCCGATTTCGGGTCAGTTGCGAACGGTGACCTGCGCGCCTTTGTTTTCGGCCAGGTAGGGGCTGTAGGGGTTCGGGACGATCGGCTCACTGTGATAGACGACGTGAAACTGCCCGTCGCCGCCGACCTCGCCGATCATCACCGGCTTGGTCACGTGATGATTCGGGTTCATGACGACCTTGTACCCGGTCGGCGAAACGACCGTCTGCCCGATCATGGCCGTGCGCACCGCATCGACGTTGGTCGTTCCCGCCTTCTTCACCGCCTGCGCCCACATGTTGAAGAGCAGATACGCCGACTCCATCGGGTCGTTCGTGACGCGCTTCGGGTCGTGGGTGTAGGCGCGCCAGTGCTCGATGAACGCCTTGTTCTCGGGCGTCTTCAGCGACTGAAAGTAGCTCCACGCCGCCATGTGCCCGATGAGCGGCTTGGTGTCGATCCCCGAGAGCTCTTCCTCGCCGACCGAGAACGCGATCACCGGAATATCCGCGGCCTTGACGCCCTGATTCGCCAGCTCCTTGTAGAACGGCACGTTCGCGTCGCCGTTGATGGTCGAGATCACGACCGTGGGCTTTCCGCTGCTCCCGAAGCGCTTGATCGCGGCAACCTCGGTCTGCCAGTCGGATTGGCCGAACGGCGTGTAGTTCTCTCTAATATCGGCGTCCGCGACGCCCTTGAACTTCAGATACGCACGCATGATCTTGTTGCTGGTGCGCGGGTAGACGTAGTCGGTCCCTTCGAGCACGAAGCGCTTCATGCCGCCGCCCTGCGGGCCCATGAGCCATTGAATGGTCGGGATCGCCTTGTTGTCCGGGACCGAGCCGCCGTAGAAAATGTTCCTGGAGCTCTCTTCGCCCTCGTATTCGAGCGGATAAAAGAGGAGGCCGTTCAGCTCCTCGAAGACCGGCAGCACGGATTTGCGCGACACGGACGTCCAGCACCCGAAGACGGCGGCGACTTTCTCGCGCGCCAGTAAATCGCGCGCTTTCTCGGCGAACAGCGGCCAGTTCGAGGCCGGATCGACGACGACGGGCACGACCTTCTTGCCCAGCAGGCCGCCCCTCGCGTTGAGGTCCGCGATCTGCATCAACATGAAGTCTTTCAGAATGGTCTCGCTGATGGCCATCGTGCCGGACAGCGAGTGCAAGATACCGACCTTGATGGTGTCGTCGGCGCGAGCGACCCCGCCAACGAGCGGCGAAAGGGCGAGCAGCAGGAGGACGACGGCCCGGGTGAGGTTTCGAATCCACCGACGGCGTGACGTGTTCATCGATCTTTCCTTTGAAACGGGGCGGCGGTCCGCGACTTGGAGCCGCATCTCTCCGCCGCCCACGTCGATGCTAGCGATCGCGTTCGGTCCGCCCGAGAGCCACCTCCAGATTTTTTGGGGGAGCCAGCACGCGCGTTCGAGCGAACAGGCGAAAAGGGAGTCCGATGTTTCGCTGGCGCTTCGGCGAGCCCCGGCGCTCGGGTCGCGCGCGGTGACACGCGATCGTCGCGCGCCGGCGAAAGATCGGCGCGGCGCGCGCGATTTGAGCGAAATTCCGAGGTCATTGGGAGGGTCCCCCGCGAGGCGCGAAACTGATAGTCTCTAGGGTTCGATGCCCGCTCGCCGCGCCGTGACCGCCGCGTCCCTCTCGTTCACCGCACTGGTGCTCTGGGGTTGTCTCCTGGCGGTGGACGCGCGCGCCGACGACGCGAAGCCGGCACCGAATCAAGAGCAGCTCGAAACGTGGCTCGCCGAAAAGCCGGCCTCCGCCGACGTCTCGAAGACGCCCGAAGCGCCGGAAGCGCCACCCCCTCCCCCGCGACGTCACGGGTTCACCGTCGAGTCGAGCATCGGCGCGCTCACGCAAATCGGAAACTTGCGGCACGTCTCGCCGAGCGCGCCGTGGTTCCATGCGGCGTTCGGTTACGAGTTCACGAAGAACCTCACGCTCCTCGCGCAGACGGACATCACGCTCGCGAGCACGTCGCTCGCGAGTCCGCCCCCCGAGCCGCGCGGCTACACGCTGTTCGGGTTCAGCGCCGCCGGACGCTTCACGCTGCCGATCGGTCCGGTGCTCGGCGTGTTCGCGCAAGCCGAGGCGGGGCTCGCGCAAGTCTCGAACGACATTCTGTCGACGTACGGTTACAACGACGCGAACTCGCTCGAGCCGTACTTCGGCGGCATGCTCGGCATCGAGTGGTACCAAGTGAGCCCGCACTATGCCCTCGGCGCTCGCGCCGGGTTGCGGAGCTACGGCGCCCTGCTCGATCGTTCCCTCGGCGGCGACGCCGCCCTCGCGTGGCTCGGGGCGGTCACCTTGCGCTACACGTTCTAGCTCCTCTCGCGCGAGCCGAACGGATGCTCGCGTCCCTCAGACGCGCAAGCGTGCACGGGCTGCCAGTGTAAATGTTGTCACTCCCCCGTTGGCGCGGACGGGAGCATGGTCGATGCGGGCGGTGGGGACGGCCCGGGCGGGACTTCCGAAGTCCCGCCCTTCTTTCATGCCTTCACGTCGCGCCCACTCGCGGGGTCCCTATTGAAATTGAGCGGACCAAGAGCCGCGCCCGCCCGACGACGAATCCGGCTCGGTGATGGTCCACGTCCCGCCGGGAAACGACGCCGTCTCGGGAACGTACACGCCGCTCATCGTCCCGGTGTACGTGAACGTGGCCCCCATGCCGGCCGTGTACTTGCCGTTCATGATCGCGATCGACGCTTCGTTCGTCGAGCAATTCATCTTCCCGCTGAGCGTCGCGTGTCCGGTCGGGTTCGACGTGCCGGTCAGGGTCCCACTGATCGCGCCGGTCGCGGTGATCGTGAACGCCACGCGAGCGACGAACTCGGACGTCGAATTCCCTGTCGTGTAAGGACCGTCGAGGGTGCCCGCATAAGAACCCTCCCCGCACGGACCGGGCGTGCGCGACGCGTCCGCGGAGGCATCGAGGAACGAACCGCCGCCGTTTCCACCATTGGCCGAGGTGCCTCCCGCGGACCCGCCGCCGTTTCCGCCGGTGGCGTTGAATCCACCCGACCCCGATCCACCGACGCTCGGCGATCCGCCGAACGAGGGCGCACCGCCGAATGCCGGAGCGCCACCGAGTCCGTTC
>DATBBD010000549.1:0-2331 GCA_036271175.1 Polyangiaceae bacterium
CGCGCGCACCTTGACGAAAAGCCGATGCTCCGTCATAAGTCCGCGCTCCCATGTCCAAGATGAAGACGAACCGCGCTGCCGCGAAGCGCTTCAAAATCACCGGAAAAGGCCGAGTTCGCCGTCCAAAAGGTGGCGCTCAGCACAATATGATCGGCAAATCCCGGAAGCGCCGCCGCCGCCTTCGTAACAACGACATGGTCGACACGGCGATGCAGCATCGCGTGAAGCTGATGCTCCCTTACGGTTGATTGGACGAGGCAGACCCCCATGCGCGTGAAACGAGGACCGGGCCCGCACCGCCGACACAAGGCGGTGATGTCGGAGACCAAAGGCTTCTATGGAAGCCGCCGCACCCGCTATCGCGAGGCGGTCAAGACCCTCCGCAAGGCCTGGGAGTACCAGTACACCAGCCGCAAGCTGAAGAAGCGCGACTTCCGGAGCCTCTGGATCGTCCGCATCAACGCCGCGTGCCGCGAAAACGGCACGACGTACTCGCGCTTCATCGCCGAGCTGCAGAAGGCCGGCGTCGAGCTCGATCGCAAGGTCCTGGCCGACATGGCCGTGAACGACCCGAGCGCGTTCAAGAAGCTCACCGAGCTCGCCGCTACCGCGAAGTGAACCGCGGGAGATCGCGCAAGCGATGACTTCCGACGCGGCGCGCGACATCGAGGCTTCGCTTTCGACGCTCGCCGAACGCGTGCGCGAGAGCTTTCGTGCGGCGAAGACGGAGCCCGAGCTTCGGGCCGCCAACGCCGTCGTGCTCGGCAAAAAGGGCGAGCTCACCGCCGTCCTGAAGCGCCTCGGCGAAGCGCCGGCGACGGAGCGGCGCGCCATCGGCGAGCGGGTGAACGGCGTGAAGAAGGACGTCGAGCGCGCCTTCGAAGAGCGGCTCGCCGAGCTGCACCGCGCCCTCCGCGACGCCGACTTGAACCAGGCCCCGTTCGACCTGTCGCTCCCGGGCCGCCGCCCGGCGCCGCGCGGGCACCTTCACCCCCTGACCCTCGTGAAGAACGAGGTGCTCGACATTTTCCAGAGCCTCGGCTTCGTCGTCGCAGGCGGTCCCGAGGTCGAGCTCGAGGCGAACAACTTCACGAAGCTCGGCTTCCCGCCCGACCACCCCGCGACCGACATGCAAGACAGCTTCTGGGTCACCGTCCGCGGCGGCGTGCCCGACGCGCGGGTCCTGCTCCGGACCCACACGAGCAACGTCCAGTCGCGCGAAATGACCCGTCGAAAACCGCCCATGGCGGTCGTCAGTGGCGGCACCGTCTATCGCCGCGACGACGAGGACGCCTCGCACTCGCCGATGTTCCACCAGATCGAGGGATTCCTCGTCGACGAAAAGGTGAGCTTCGCGGATCTCCGCGGCGTGCTTACGGCATTCGCCGAACGGCTCTACGGTCGCAAAGTCGCCGTGCGATTCCGTCCGAGTTACTTCCCCTTCGTCGAGCCCGGCGCGGAGCTCGACGTCGAGTGCGTGTTCTGCACCGACCAGACGAAGACGGGCTGCCGCGTGTGCAAGAGCACGCGCTTCATCGAGGTGCTCGGCGCCGGCATGATTCACCCGCAGGTGTTCGAAGCCTGCGGCATCGACCCCGAGCGCTACACCGGCTTTGCCTTCGGCATGGGTGTCGAGCGGCTCGCGCTCATTCGCTACGGCATCCCCGATATCCGGATGCTGTTCGAAAATGACCCGAGATTTCTCGGCCAATTTTGAAGCTGCCTCATAGACCTACTACGCCCCCCGCTGCGTCGGTCGGCCTCCTCGAAATACAAGTGTATGCCTGCGTCGGCCTTCCTAGCATCGGGGGGCTCGCTACGGTCTCTGAGGCAGCTTCTTAATTTTTTCCTGGCGCGTCACTCCGCGGCGATGGCTTTCGGCGCGGATTGACCGAGCCGGACCACGCGGTCGGCGAGCGGAAGCACTTCTTCACGGTGCGTCGCGATCACGATGGAGCGACGGCCACGAAGTCGCGCGAGCGCCGCGAGCACGGAACGCGTCGCGTCGGGGTCGAGCCCTTCGGTCGGTTCGTCGAGCAAGAGGACCGGCAGAGAGGACGCCAAGGCGCGGGCGAGCGAAAGGAGCCGGCGTTCGCCACCCGAGAGCGGTCGGCCCCCGGGTCCGATGACGTCGCGTTCATCGCCGCGGTGGTTCGCATCGCGCGCGTCGTGGTCGCTCGCGCCGAGTCGACCGGCGCCCACGTCGTCGAGCGCGGCGCGGGCGGTCGCGTCGCTGCCTCCGAGAAGGAGCACGTTGTCCGCCACGCTTCCCGTCACGAGCGGCGCGTCTTGCGGGACCCACGCGAACGGCCGCTCGCTCGGGCCGGTTCC
>DATBBD010000550.1:0-4023 GCA_036271175.1 Polyangiaceae bacterium
CGCCGGGCGAGCTCGCGCTCGTCCTCGACGGCACGACCCTCATCACAGGAGACCTCGTGCGCGCCCACAGCGGCGGCGCGCTCACGCTACTCCCCGACGCGAAACTCGCCGATCGCGCCCTCGCTATCGACTCGCTCCGCCGTCTCGTCGCGCTCGACGCGATCGACGCCGTGCTCCCCGGCGACGGCTGGCCGGTGTTTCGCGGCGGACATCAGGTGCTCAGCGAACTGCTCGGACGCGTCGATGCGGGTTCGCTTCCGACGATATCTCCGAAGCAGTAGCGAACGAGCGAGCTCAGGTATCGTCCGCCGGCCCGTACGGAACCGGCGCGCCTTCGACGCGGGGTTTTTCGCCGGTGGCTTCGCCGAGGGTCTTCGGGGCGGCCATGCCGAAGCTGTGTTTGGCTTCGGGGAACGCGCCGCTCTGCACGTCGGCGATGTATTCGCGGGTCGCCGCGACGATCTCGTCGCCGAGCTCGCGGTAGCGCTTGACGAACTTGGGCTGAATTTCGCGAAACATGCCGAGAAAATCGTAAGAAACGAGGACCTGTCCGTCGCAGTGCGGTCCGGCTCCAATGCCGATGGTCGGCACGTCGACGGTCTCGGTGATGCGCCGCGCGAGGTCGGCGGGCAACGCCTCGAGCACGATCGCGTACGCGCCGGCTTGCTCCAGCGCTTGCGCGTCGAGCATGACACGCGTCGCGGCGTCTTCGCTTTTGCCCTGCACGCGAAAGCCGCCGAGCGCGTGGATCGATTGCGGCGTGAGCCCGACGTGACCCATCACGGGGATCCCCGCGGCGACGATGCGACGCACGGTTTCGCCGATGGCAACTCCACCCTCGAGCTTGACGGCTTCGGCGTGGCCCTCTTTCACGAGTTTCCCCGCCGCTTCGAGGGCTTTTTCGCTCGAGAGCTGAAAGCTCATGAACGGCATGTCGACGACGACGTGGGCGCGGCGCGCGACGCGCGCGACGGCTCGCGCGTGGTACGCCATCTCGTCGAGCGTGACCGACAGCGTGTTCGGCTGGCCTTGCACGACCATCCCGAGCGAATCGCCGACGATGAAAATGTCCACTCCAGCGTCGTCGAGGAGACGCGCCATCGTCGCGTCGTACGCCGTGACCACCGCGAGCTTCTGTCCGTGTTTTCGGGCCCGGATACCGGGTACCGTTACTTTTTCTCGATTCATGGTGTTTTCTCGCTCGCGCGGTCGCGCGGAAAACGAACTCAGTTCGAGACGGCGGTCGTCACGACGTCGCCGTTCACGAACGTGACCGTCGAGCCCGTGACGCAATAGTCGAACATCGTCACGAGACCCAAGGCATTGGTGATGCTCACCTTGTCCCCCTGGATGGAATAGGTGTCGCTGTCGTCGACGGATCGCGCTTCGGTGACGTCGCAGGAACAGCCGCCGGTGTCGGTGGTGCACACCGCCGCCGCGTTCGTGTACTTGGTGGTCAAAGCCGTCTGGGCGTCCGCGCACGTCCCGCTGATACACGCGCTCGGGTAAGTCGCGCGCTGTTTCCACGACTCGGAGCCGGTCTGGTGTGCCGTTCCGTCCTTCTGGAAGGTGATCGATCCGTCGGTCTCGGCGCTCAGGTAGGTCGATTCGGCGCCGTCGCACTGCACGCTCGTCAGTGGGACCCCCGTGGTGCACGTGGACGTGTATTTCCACGTCCCGAGCAGGCTTCCGCCGCAAGGCTCGGGGACGGCGCACGAGTTCGCAGCCGGAGTGGAATTACCGCTGCACGCGACGAGCGATGCGGCGGCAAACAGGGCAACGACGAACCGGTTCATGAAAGGCGCTCCTCGACCCGGCGCGATTTCCGCCGGACCGACGAGCTTACCTGAATTTTCCGCTTCGCGGGCCTCGGGCCATTCGGCTTTTCGGGTTGCCGCTGCCGTCTCTCCAGCCTCGCTGCCCGTCCGCGCCCCGAAGCGTCTTCGCCGAGCAATCGCTCGAGGAGCCCGCGAAGAGCCACTCTTTCCCCGGATCCAAGGCCACGCATCGCCTCGTCGACCCCGGACATCACGGACGGCGTCACGGCGTCGAGCCACGCCTGCCCCTTCGGCGTCACCTCGACGAGCAACCGACGACGGTCGCGCCGGTCCTTCTTACGACGGACGAACCCTGACGACTCGAGCTCGTCGAGGAGACGTGACATGCCCGCCGGGTGCTGCGCGTTCGCGTACGCGAGGTCGCGTTGCGAGGTGGGACCATTTCGAGCGAGGTAGCATACGGTCTGCCAGATGAAGATCGACTCACCCCGCCCCTCGAGCTCCGCCGCGAGCGCCATCCAGAGGAGGCGCCGGCTTCTGCCGACCAGACGATAGATTTCTTCGGCGACCGGCGCGCCTCGGACATCCGCCATCGAGCGAGAGCATGAGCCCGACCAGTTGCGGTTGCAATGCTTGCGATTACAATCATTGCGCTCGCAACTAAATCCCGTGCTCCGGCGGCTTGCACCGAAACCGCCCCGCAGGCCCTCGCCGAAATCCGGTTTCCGAGATGTGGATCGTCCAACTCGCTCTCCGACGGCCGTACACCATCGCCGTCCTCTCTTTCTTCATCCTTCTGATGGGCACCTTGTCCATCACGAAGATGCGGGCCGATATTTTCCCGACGATCGACATTCCGGTCGTCCTGGTGGTCTGGAACTACCCGGGCATGTCCGCCGAGGACATGGAACGCCGGGTCGTCATTTTGAGCGAACGGGCCTATTCGACGACCGTCGACGGCATTTCGCGCATCGAATCGCAGTCCATTTCCGGGATCGGACTCCTGAAGATTTACTTCGAGCCCGGCGCGGACATCGGCGGCGCCATCGCGCAGATCGCCTCCGTTTCGCAAACGGCGAGCCATTTCATGCCGGCGGGGATCTCGCCGCCGAACGTCATCCGGTACAACGCGTCGAACGTGCCGGTCGCGCAGCTGACCATCACGAACCCGCACCTCTCCGAACAGCAGATCTTCGACTACGGCCTGAACTTCATCCGCATCCGCCTGTTCACGGTGCCCGGGCTCGCCACGCCGGCCCCGTATGGCGGCAAATCGCGACAGGTCATGGTCGACATCGACCCCGAGCGGCTCGCGTCTCACGACCTGTCGCCGACGGACGTCGTCAACTCGCTCCAGAACTGGAACCTGCTCGTGCCGTCGGGCACGACCCGCGTCGGCTCGACCGAGTACGACGTCCTTCTCAACAACAGCCCCGACCAGATCGCCGATTTCAACCGCTTGCCGATCAAGGTCGTGAACGGCGCGCCGGTCTTTCTCGGCGACGTCGCGACCGTCCACGACGGGTACGCGGTTCAGAACAACATCGTCCGCGTGAACGGCAAGCGCGCGACGTACCTCGCCATCTTGAAGAAGGCGAGCGCGTCCACGATCGCGGTCGTCGACGCCGCGCGCGAGCTTCTTCCGACCATCAAGGCGGTCGCTCCGGAGGGCATGGAGCTGTCGCTCGACTTCGACCAATCGGTGTTCGTGCGCGCCGCGATCTCGGGCGTCCTCCGCGAGGCGATCATCTCGTCGGTCTTGGTTTCGGCGATGATCCTGTTTTTCCTCGGGAGCTTTCGCAGCGTCGTCATCGTCTCGACGTCGATTCCGCTCGCGATCTTCGTGGCGCTGATCGGCCTATTTTTGACCGGCCAGACGCTGAACGTCATGACCCTCGGCGGCCTCGCGCTCGCGATCGGCATGCTGGTCGACGACGCGACGGTCGAAGTCGAAAACATCCACCGAAATCGGCATCTCGGCAAACCGCTCACCGTCGCGATCATGGACGGCGCGCACCAGATCGCGACGCCCGCGCTCGCCGCGACCCTGACGATCTGCATCGTGTTCTTCCCGGTCGTCCTCTTGACGGGGCCCGCGAAGTTCCTGTTCACGCCGCTCGCGCTGTCCGTCGTGTTCGCGATGATCGCGTCGTACCTGTTGTCCCGAACCCTGGTGCCCGTGCTCGCGCGGATGCTCATGGAGAAAGAGAAGCTCGACCTTTCTCCCGAAGACGGTGCGTGGGCG
>DATBBD010000551.1:0-21630 GCA_036271175.1 Polyangiaceae bacterium
CCCGTGCGGACGCGGACGTCGCTCGCCCGAGCGGGTCGCGATGCAGCAGACAGCACTTCTTCGGCGCGAGGGTGAACGCGCACCCCGTCGCCGGTGATGCTCATCTCGTTCTTGCCGAGAATGTGTGCGCTGCCGCGGAACTTGAGCACTTCGACGGTCCGGATCGTACCGCGTTCGTAGCGCTGGAGCCCGAGTTCGACTAGGCCGTCGACCATCGTGTGCTCGGGACCGTTCGCATCCTCGGCGGTCATGTTGGCGAGCAAGATCGTGGTGCAATTCGTCATGCCGGTCAGCGTCTGCAGCTCCACGACGAACTCTTTCAAGGCCGGCTCGCTCTCCGCGAACATGCGTGCCGGAGAGATGCCGTCGATGACCAGGAACGACGCCCGCTCTTGTGCGATCACTTGCCGGATCATGTCGAGGAGACCACGGAGTTTCCGTTCGCGAAGCGCCCGGTACGCGCCGACGTACGACAAGCCGCGATGGATGATGTCCTGGTCGTAGAACGACATCGTTTGCAAATTCTTCAGCATCGTCGCGTGCGATTCGGCGAGCAACGTCACGTAAGCGGCGCGACCTCCGGCAGCGACGTGTGCGAAGCACAGCTGATTTCCGAGAGTGGTCTTGCCAGTCCCCGGCCGGCCCATCACGAGGTAAACCGCACCCCGCACGAACCCCCCACCGAAGACGACGTCCAACCCCCGAACGCCGCTCGAGATGCGTTCGAGCGCGGTCGGTTCGTTCGTGTCGTCAGTCGCGTCCATCATGATCGTCATCTCGATTCGATTCGCCCTCGACGAAAGCCGATGCGCTCGGCTCCGTGATCTCGTGTCCGAGATGGAGGAACGAGAACGAGCCGGCATATTTGCACGGAGATCGGCGTGTCTGCCGAGACAATTTGTCACCCGCCTCACGCCCCTGATGCGAAACGAGTCGACGAGTCGGGTGTCCCCCGATACTCGATCGCGTTCAGCGGGCGCTCAGCGGGCGCTCAGCATTGGCCGGCGGCTGGCCGCGAGCCATTCCCGCACGCAGGCGCACAGAGGCCGGTGACGGCGTCGACGAGATCGTCACTGCCGCAATCGTCGTCGGTCAACGGATTTTCCGCCACGCACACCATTTGGGACGAGGTCTCGCTCACGTTCACGCAAACGCCGCCCGGGCCGCACGCCGAATCCGTCGTGCAAATGCGCTGACAGACGGGAATGCCGGGCGTGACGGTATAGCCCTTGGCGCAGCCTCCGTTGGCGCTCGGCAGCGGCGTCGGAGGCGGCGGAGGCGCCGCCGTGTCGCTCACCTGAATGGTGTACGCGAGCTCCGAGTGCTGATTGATCATGTTCTCGGAGATCCACGCGTACCCGCCCTGCGCCCAGCCCTCGCCCCAGCTGTTGTGCACGAGGAACTGACGGCCAGTCGGCGTCGTTCGATAGCCCGCGAGCACGACGGCATGACCGCCGTCTTCTTCCGAATAATCCGGGATCACACCGGAGTGCTGTACCGCGGTGCCCGTCCAGGCGTCGACACCGACGCCGATGCCGAGCCAGATGTCCTTCCCCATCGCGAGCTCGGACGCGAGCACGTTGGGATCGATCGGAGAAATCTGATCGATCTCGCCGATCTTGTAGTGGGCCTTACCGGCCGCCGCGCGCACCGCCGCGACGAGCTTCGAGTCGTGACTCGCCGTTCCGGCCTGCGCCGGCGGGTCGAACAAGTTGCTGCAATCGTCGAACTGCGCCGACTCCATTTCGCACGCGGCGCGCTGGTCGTACGGAAGATCGGGCCAGCCGGTGATGGTTTGATTCAGGTTCGCGCTCGCCGCCTGGCTCATCTCGGGGATGCCGTACCGCGACCAGAGGTGTTCGGACGACATGCTGTCCGTCTTGTTCAAGCGACGGATCGCGTTGTCCATCACGGTCGATAGAGAGAACGCGCTGCACGAACCGACGACGCCCTGATCTTTTATCGGGCCCTCGGTGCCGTCGGTGCGATGATCGACGGTCCCCGGAAAGCTCTGCGTGGTCGCCTCGCCGGTGCCGCCCCGCCCCTGCGTGGACACCGAGGTCGCCTGCACTTTCGGGTTCGGCGGATCGATCCGGAGCCGACCCTGCGTGAACAAGCTGATCTTCAGCGCAGGGTGCAAGAGGTGAGCGCCCGCGAGCGGCGCGTAGCGACGGCAATCGAGCTTCGCGTAGGTGCTCCCGGCGATCGCGAACGGGGCGCAACCCTTCTTCTTCGTTGCCTGCAACTTGGCGAGCATCGCGGGCCTGATGACGATCTTCGCGCTGGCCAAGCGAGGCGGCGCGACCGAGCGAACCGCGAGGCGCCGCTTGCTCTCGGCAGCAGCGATGAGGAGCGCCGGGTGCGTCGGAATCCTCGGGCCCACGGCAGGTCGCGCGGCGACGCGCCCGCGCGGGGCCGGAGCGGGGCGCGCGGCAACCGGAGCCGGGCGCGCTGCGACCACGACGGGTGCTGGCGGCGGGGGCGGCCGACGCCGCACGACGCGCGGCGGCGGCGACGCGGGTGGGGGATTGTGGTCGACGTACACCACGCAGCCAGCGACGCTGAACGCCGTCACCGTGCCAAAAACCAGAGCAGCGCGTTTCATGCTCGTTCTCACTTCACCGTCACGTCGACGAAGAACGTCTTGGCCGGAGCAGCCCCGCCGAACGAGCGCCGGTACTGGAGCTCGACGTGCGCGGTTCCGGGGGCCTTCGCGACGAACACGAACGTTTGACGGAACGGACCGCCAGGCATTCCAGGGGTGAGCGGCGCGCGCGTCGCGGAACCCGAAAGCGCCACGACCGCCGAATCCGGCGACGTGACGTCCCATTTGAACCCCGTGCCCGCGCTTCCGCGGAGCTCGACCTGAAACGTCGCTCCGACGGAAAGATCCAGCTTCTTACCCGAGTCGTCGATCGTCAACGCCGCTCCACCTTCCGGCGATGGCGACGCGGCCGCAACCGTTGCAGACACCGACGGCTCGGTCGGCGCTGCGGGAAGCGCTGTCGCGCTCGTACTCGACGCGGGCGGCGGCGTCTCTTTGCAGGCCGGCACGAGCGCCATCAACAACAAATATCCGAGCTTTTGCATGAGCTTTTCCGACCTCACTCGCCCGGTGCCATGCAGAGGCTGGCGCGACACGTGGCCCCCGCCTGAAACGAACAATCGCTCGTCGAGTGGCACGACAGTCGACAGTATTTGCCGCTGATCTCTTGATAACCCGCGGCGCATTTGCCGGCGACGAGGAGCACCTTGATCGGGAGCCCGTGTGCGGCGGGCGGCGGCGTCGGTGGAGCAGCGGGGGGGGTCGTGGGCGTCGTCTTCGGGGGCACGGTTGGCGTCGTGGGCGTCACGGGTGTGGGCGAGGGCGGCGACACGATCGACGAGTTGGGTCGTCGGGGAACCGGCGTCGGCAACGGCGCGCCGAGCGACGGGAGCGGCACCCATCCTTCGAGGGTTCGCGTCGCCGTACCCGGATCCGTGAAGAGAATGAGCACCGAAGCGCCGCGTTCGACGACCTCCGTGACGTGCGTTCCACGCACGAGCGCGGTCACCAGCTCTCCGCTCCGGTCGGCGCCCGTGCGCACTTCCGCGACGGCGCCTTCGACCACCACGGAGGTCAACGTCGGGGCGCGTTCGTCCGCGTAGCGTTGCACGACGCTCGCGTTCGCGGCTCCGTTGTCGGTGGCGGCGGTGGCAGCGGCGACCGCGGCAGTCGACGACGCCGCTTCCGCGGCCGCGTCGGATTTTCGCGCACAAGCTCCGACGCACGGCAGGCAAACCAGACCAGCTAGGGCAGCCAGACTGCAAAGCAAGGCGGTGCTCGGCCCCGGAACGCGCCGCCCGGACTTTCCACTCATGGCTAGCGGCTATATCACCGTCACCGGATTCGAGAAATAGCTCGCTCGATCGACGCTCGCGCTCAGTGGCCGAGCACCGTAATCTCGAGGATCACGCGCCGTTTCATGCGCCCCGAAAGCGTGGAGAGCACGTTGCCGATTCGCATGATGATGCCGTACTTGTTACGGAACGACGCGTACGCACGTGCGACCAGCGCCGGATCGGCGACGATGACGCACGTCCCCTCGAACCACTCGCCCGAGATCTTCCCGCGTGCATCGCACTTGGCGACGCGAACCTTCGGGTTGTTCTCGATGCGCTTGACCTTGAAGGTTTCCTTCAACGTGAAGACGTACAGCTTGCCGTCGACCGGCGCGACCCACACCGGCGTCTCCACGAGCGAGCCGTTTTTCCGATAGCTCGCCAGGCTGATGTATTTTTCATCGTCGAGGGGCGTCTGCGGCCTGGGTGGTGTGTGGGCCCGCGCGCGCCGGAGCACAAGGAGCACAAGTGTCGACCCGTGTGGTCAGACGATCCGGTCGAAGGACCGGCCTGCGAGCGTCGGGGTTTTCGAGGGCCGAGCGCGCACGAACTGGCGAACCGTTGCGGATGTGCGACGCTTGAGTAATGCGCACGGATCTATCGACGGGCGTCGTCGCGGCTTGCATCATGGGGCTCTGCGCTTGCGGCTCTTCCTCGGACGGAACGCTGTTTCACTCCCCCTCCGGTGCGTCGACGGGCGGCAGCACCGTGGCCAGCGTGGGGGGAACGACGAGCACCGGCGGCGCACGCGCCGACGGTGCCGCGGGAAATAGCGGGGGTTCACCTTCGGCCGGCGGCGGGTCGGCATCGGGCGGCGCGAGCGACGACACCGGAGGGACCGGCGGCGCCGACGCCAGCGCCACCGGGGGCGCGACGGGCACCGGCGGCGACGCGACCGGGGGGACGCTCGGCGCGAGCGGCGGTCGATCGAGCGGCGGTCGATCGAGCGGCGGCGCGAGCGACGGTCGCGACGCTTCGGCGCGTGACGCCGGGACGTCGTCGCTCACGGCGGGCGGCCTCGTCTCCCAAGATTGCGTCGACTGCATGGACAAGCACTGCGCCGACGAGCTCGCCACGTGCGAAGCGAAGTCGAGCTGCAAGTCGCTCGAGAAATGCGTCTCGACGTGCGCCACGATCGTCTGCGCGACGTGCGTGGCGTCGGACCCGTTCGACTACTCGGCGTTGTTCGGCGGCTGCGCGAACGAGAAATGCTCGGACGTCTGCCCGACCAGCGGCACGTAGCGAACGGCACACCCGAGGCAGTCTACGAAGTCCCCGTTTGGGGTTGGGGCCCCAAACCGCGGAGTGGGCCCCCGATCCGATTCACTCGGTCGGGGCGAGGGGCAGAGCCCCTCGAAGACAAGTCACGAAGAGCACCCATCTCACTCGTGAGATGGGCTCGAGGGGTTGGGGCCCCAAACCGCGGAGTGGGCCCCCGATCCGATTCACTCGGTCGGGGCGAGGGGCAGAGCCCCTCGAAGACAAGTCACGAAGAGCACCCATCTCACTCGTGAGATGGGTGCTAGGCGTCGGCGACTTTGACGAGGAGTTTGCCGTCGTGGTCGCCGCTGAAGAGGCGCGAGAGCGCTTCGGGGGCGCGCTCGAGGCCGTCGATGACGGTCGTCTTGTGTTTGAGCTTCCCCGCCGCGAGCAGCCCGCCGAGCGCAGCGACGCCTTCCATGTAGCGGTGCAAATAGTCGAGGATGATGAACCCCTCCATGCGGCCCCGGCGCGAGATCAGATTGATGTAGTTCGGCGGCCCGTACATGTCGTTCATGTTCTCGTATTGCGAGATCGCGCCGCACAGGACGACCCGGCCGCGGAGCGCGATGCGCGCGAGCGCCTCGTTCAGGATCCGACCACCGACGTTGTCGAAGAACACGTTGATCCCCTTCTGGCACGTCTCGGTGAGCCGCTTGCCGACGTCTTCTTTTTTGTAATCGATGACCGCGTCGAACCCGAGGTCGTTCTTGAGCCAGCCACACTTCGCTTCCGAGCCGGCGATGCCGACCACGTGGCACCCCTTCGCCTTCGCGAGCTGGCCGACGATGGACCCGGTCGCGCCGGCGGCGCCGGAAACGACGACGGTCTCGCCGGCCTCCGGCCGCCCGATTTCCGAGAGCCCGAAGTACGCCGTCATCCCGGTGACACCGAAAACGCTCAGCGCGTCACGAAGGTCGATCCCGGCCGGAATGACCGAAGGACGATCCTTTTCCGTCAAGATCGTGAACTCTTGCCAGCCCACGGTCGAGAACACCGTATCGCCGACGTTGATTTTGGGATTCTTCGACGCGACCACGACGCCCGCACCCGCGCTGCGAATCACCGCGCCGATCTCGATCGCCGGCAGATACGTGTCGCGCTCCATCCAGCCGCGGATGGTCGGATCAATCGAGAGATATAGGATTCGGACCAGGATCTCACCATCCCCCAGGTCCGAAATCTTCGTCGTCCGGGCGCCGAAATTGTCGGAATTGACCGCCCCCGCGGGACGGCTCTTCAAGGTGATCTGACGGTTCTCTTGGGGCATGCTGCGAGTCTACAACCGCGCGGGCGCGTGTTGCTCCGAATGCGACGTCGCATCGGTCGGAATGCGCCGCGCGCGCTAGATTCGTCAAGTAGGCTTCGCTCGGCTCATGGCGTCCTTTTCCGCCCGCTTCGTAGACATCCGCGAGGGCGAAGGCCGGATCGCGGCGCACGGCTTCGGCGTGCTGTTCCTCGTGATCGGGGCGCACACGCTGCTCGAGACGGCGCGAGACGTCATTTTCCTCACCGAGCTTCCGGCGCGACAGCTGAACGAAGTGTACGTGATCATCGCCGCGCTCTCGTTTCTCGCGGCCTGGATCAACTCGTGGCTCACTCGTCGCCTGGGAAGACAGCACGTGCTCACGACGACCATCGTCGCCGTCGCGCTTCTGACCTTGCTCTTTCATCGACTGCCGCCGACGCCATTCGTCGCGCGGGCGTTTTACGTCTTCAGCGGGCTCATCGGCGGCCTCCTGCCGACGCAATTCTGGACGCTCGCGGCGGATCTCTTCACCGTCGCGCAGGGGCGGCGTCTCTTCAACGCGCTCGGCGCGGGCGGCGTGGTGGGCGGCCTGGTCGGCGCGACCGCGGCCGCGCTGGTCCTTCGCCACTTCCCGGTGCAGGCGCTCTTGCCAATTGCGTCGTTCGTCTTTCTGATCTCGGCGCTGCTCCTGTCGACCTTGCCGTCCGATCGTCGATGGACGCGACCTCGCCCAGCCGAAGACGCGCCCAACCTGCCCGTCGACAAGGCGCGCTCGACCTTCCGCGAAAGTCCGTTCCTCTCGCGGCTCGCGCTGCTCGTCGTTCTGTCGACCGGCGCCGTCCTCGTCGTCGATTATCTCTTCAAGTCGAGCGCCGCTCGCTACGTGCCGCACGCGCAGCTCGGGGAGTTTTTTGCGCGCTACTACGCGATCTTGAACGCCGGCTCGCTCATCGTGCAGCTCTTCGTCGCCGGAAAATTCGTTTCACGGCTCGGCGTGGTCGGTGCAGCGGCGGTGATGCCGCTGCTGCTCACCGGCGCCGGCATCGGTTCCGCGCTGACCGGCGGCTTCGCCGTCATCTTGCTCGCCAAGGGGATCGACGGCGGATTTCGCTATTCGTTGAACCGCGTCGCGACCGAGCTCCTGTATCTCGCCGTGCCGGCGCGACTCCGCGACCGCGGCAAGGCGTTCATCGACACGGTGCTGATGCGACTGACGCAGGCGCTCACCGCCGGTCTCTTGCTCGCCCTGGCGACGAGCGGCCTGGCGACGCCGCGGGTGCTCTCGTTCATCGTCGCGGGATTGTCCGGCGCGTGGCTGTTCGTCGCCGTCACGCTCCGGCGCCCCTATCTCGATCTGTTTCGCGGCGCGCTTCGCGACGGAACGATGGGATTGTCGCGAAGAGACCTCGAGCTCGACGAGCTGGGGCTCGAATCGGCCGAAGCCGCGGTGGAGGCGCTCGCGAGCCGGCACGTCGACGAGGTGATCGCCGCGATGGATCTGCTGTCGCGGCTCAATCACGGGCGGATCATCCCCGCCCTCGTGCTCTATCACGACGATCCGCGGGTCGTCGTGCATGCGCTCGAGATCTTCGCCGATTCGAATCGGAAGGATTGGTTCTCGCTCGGCGAGCGCCTGCTCACGGACCCTCGCAGCGACGTGCGCCTCGCCGCGGTGCGAGCGCTGACGCGCGCCGGTCAGGTCGACGTCGCGCCCCGCATGGAACACGACGCGAGCGCCGAGATTCGCGGGTACGCCGCGCTGCAAATCGCCAGAAAAGAGCCGGCAGGGGCGCTCAAGGATCACTCCAAAATACAAGCCGTGCTCGCCGGGAGCGGCGCCGATACGGACGCCGCTCGGCTCGGCATCGTCCACGGAATCTCGGACGTCGAAGATTCGAGAGCCGTCGATCTGCTCCTCTACTTCGTCGCGACCGGCATTGCCGCAAAAACGTCGGCGATCCTGTCGCTCCGCATGGTGTGCGAGATCACGCGCACCGTCTCGAAAATGAAGGATCCGCGGTTCGTTCCGGACGCGATCCGGAGGCTCTCCATCCGCGTCGGTCGGATCGCGATCCGCGAGATGCTCGTCGCGATCGGCGATCCGGCGCTCGACGCCCTCCTCGCGGCTTTGTACGACCCGACGACGCCGCGCACCGTCAAGCTGCACATCCCGCGGTCCATCGCCTGGTTCGGCAGCCAGCGCGCGTGCGACATCTTGACGCGAGCCATCGTCGACGCGGGTGAAGGCTTGGTCCGCTACAAGGCGCTTCGCGGGCTCGGTCGCCTGGTGTTTCGACACGACGTGAAGGTCGACCGACGCGCGATCGAACGCGAAGCTCAGCGAAATCTCCTCGAGAACCTCCGCATGTCGGCGTACCGCTCGGCCATCGACGCGCAGGGCACCCTGCGGGGCGCCTCGCCGATCTCGAGCGACAGCGGGCAACTCCTCGACGAGCTCCTCGACGATAAATATCGGCAAGCTCTCGACCGTGCCTTTCGCTTGCTGGAGATCGCGTATCGCCGCGAGGATATCCGTCGGGTGCGCATCGCCGTCGCGTCGACCGATCGACGAGCGAAGGCCAACGCCGCCGAATTCATCGACGCGCTCCTCTCGAAGCGCGGTGAGCGGACGCTCCGCGACCTCTTTCGTACGGTGATCGACGACGTGCCGGAGCGCGAGCGCGCGACGCGAGCCGCGGTGTGGATCCGCGACGTTCCCGCGTCGCGCACGGGAGCGCTCGAGGGGCTGATGCGCGATCGCGACGAAGTCGTGGCGCTGATGGCGGCTTACTGTGCGATCTCGCTGGACGATCCGGCGCTCTCGTCGGTCGTTGCCGGGGTTCGAAGCGAGCGCCCGTCGCTCGCCGCGCTCGGGGAGCGATTCTTCGGCGACGCCGCGCGGACGCTCGGAGTCGCGAATGGCTGACGCCATCGACGGATCTGCCGGGACGGATCGCGCGACGCGCGCGGCGCACGAGATCTTCCTCTTGTCGCTCCTCGGCGGCGACGATGGGCCGGTCATCGACGAAGACCTCGCTTCGGTCATCGCCGAGCTCGTGGACGTCATGGTCGACGTTCGCTTCGAGGCCGGCGAGTTTCTCTATCGCGAAGGCGAGCCCTCGCGCGACTACTTCTTCATCGCGTCCGGCGAGGTCGAGGTCCACGGGAGAACTTTGACTCGCGTCCTCGGCGACCGTTCAATCGTCGGAGCCATCGACGCGATCAACGATCGGGCCCACGCTGGCTCCGCCGTAGCGATGACGCCGGTGCGCGCGCTGAAGCTCCCGATTCGAGCGTGGCTCGAGGCGCTCGAAGACAGCTTCGAGCTCGTCCAGATCATCCTCGGCAACATGGCGAGAAATGGGCACGCGCTCAGGACACAGCTTCCCTCTCTCGCCGCGCAAGACGAGCCGGAATCCATCGCTCGAGACGAGCCGATCCCTTCGTACCCGATGAACCTCGTGGAGAAAATCCTCGCCCTCCGGAAGGCCGATCCGTTTCGTCGAGCGGCGTTGCAAGCGACGACCACGCTCGCCAACCTCGCCGAAGAAGTGCGGCTCGACCTAGGCGACGCACTGTTTCGGAAGGGGCAGCTTCAACGGCATCTCTGCGTCGTCGCCGCCGGAGCGGTGCGAGCCACACACCGTGCGACGGGGCTCCGTCAGACCACGAACGCCGGGTTCGTGATCAACTCGGCTGCGACGTTCGCCAGCGCGCTCGACGAATACGAGATCGTCGCGACGAAGCCGAGCATCGTCCTCGAGGTCTCGCTCGACGACGTGTTCGACGTCATGGAAGAGCATTTCGAGTTCGTGCGCTCGACGATGATGATGCTCAGTACCGATTTCGAGAAGGACCTCATCGCGGCGGGCGGGCACAATCCGGCCGGGCGCGACGTGAGCTGACGCTGTTCAGAACGTCCCGGATGCGTCGATTCCGAGACCGCGCCCGAACGGGACGACGCTCACGTTCGCGCGTTCTGCGCGGAACGAGTAGTGGAGGAGCACCGGCATCCCGTAGCCGAAGCCGAACCCGACGAGCGCACCGGTGAGAACATCCGTCGCGTAGTGGCGATCGCCGAGGATACGCAGCGCGCCGGTTCCCGCGGCGACGGTGAGATTGCCGATGCACGACAGCGTATCGGGAGCGCCTCCGCCGTAGAATTTCAGGTACTGATGATGCGCGCACGAGAGACCCGCGGCGGTGAACGCCTGGGATTCGTGCCCGCTGAAGAACGACGCGGTGTTGCCGGAGTTGCAGAGCGGATCGACGTTGCGGTTCCGTTTGCAATCGTCGTACGAGGGCCGCGCCCGGCCGACCTCGTCGAACGTGATGGTCGTCGCGAGGCTATTGAGCGCGAGCGCCTCCGCGTCGATCAAAAGCAGCTCTTCGATGACGTTCGGGCTCTTCTTGACGAGGGGAAGCAAGACGGAGTCGACGCCCACCGCGAGGACGAGCGTCGTGATCGCCGTCACGTTGCTGAAAGTGCGCGCCGCGTCCCGTCCGCTCGGCGAATGGAGCCGAAACGTCTTGCGGACGGCGTTGTCGAACAGGATGCCCGAATTCCAATGAGGCGTGGCCTGCGGTTTCAAGAGGAAGAACACGCCGAGCGCGCCGACGCCGACGAGACCGGTCGCGACGTATTCGAGCGGCGGCGACTTTCGCCATTGCCAGTACAGCTTCGGCGGCTCGGAGGCGTCGCTGGACGTCGTGGCTCCCGCCCCCGTTGCGTCGACGGTTTCGGCGTGGGCCCGACTCGTCGCGAAGAAGCAGAGACACGCCACGAGCAACCCGAGAAACCGTCGCGAGCTCTCGGGTCGAACGGAGAGCGCCCCGAGAGTCACCGATCCGGCTCCGATTCCGGTCGCTCGATGCCGACCAGACGGAAGCCGCGGCGAGGCCCGAGATCGAACAAATGCGTCCGCAGTGGCGCCCCGTTCGACCAGGTGTCGACGACGACGTAGCGCGACGCATCATCGTCCGGTGCGCCGCCGTCCGCGGCGATGTGCTCGAGCGCGACGCAGACGTTCGCGTCGTCGACGGCCGTCACCGCGAGGTCGTGGCGGGCATTTTCGGGCGCATGAACGCGCGCGTGGTACGGCGCGGTGCCCGCGGCGACGTGGATCTTTCGTGCGAGATCCGTGGCGCAAAGCTTCGCGCCGTCGACGCGCACGTCAGCCAGCGGCGAGAGCCGGTTCAAATAGCGACGGAGCACGATATCTCGTCGCGCGATGAGCACTCGCTTCAGGTACGCCGTGCTCTTTTCGTCGTACTGCCCGACATCGACGGCCGCGTCGACGAGGTCGTCGGAGAATCGCGCCAAGATGCGCGACATCCACGCGGCGTCGTGCTCCGTCATCCGGACGAAGGCGGGGTTCGGGTAGCCGCCGCGCCACAAGTCCGGGTCGAAATCGCGCTCGCTGAAGTAATTGAAAATGCCGCCCTCACGCCGCGCGCGCTCCCAGGGTCTCTGAATGAGTCCGAACGTGACGAAGTCCTCGGCGAGGTACGGAAAATCCAGGTAGTACGCGAACCCGAGGCGCCGCGAGATCTCGTCCCACTCCCACACGCTGCCGAAGCAATCGCCGAGGTCGAGGATGTAATGAACGACGTAGCCCGGCGATTGCTTGTTCTTGGGGTCACCGGGCAAGAACACGTCCATGGTGTTCTGCTCACGCGAATCGAAATGATTGAGCCACGCCGCGAGCACGCGGGCGCCGCGAAGCTCGCGGCGATCTTCGTGAGGCACGACGTCGTTCGGATCGTCGTCGCGCGTGCCCGAGTACTGATACGGGCCGATCACCTTGCCGGGTAGCCACCTCGACGCGACCATCCGGACCAGGTCTCCGCGCCGGGAAGCACCATCGAGCACCTTCTTCAGCGCCGCGGCGTCGAACGGCTTCGACTTGCCGGAGTTGTCCGTCACCTTGAGACCAGGCTTCAACGTCAGGATGGACGGACGGAAGTAGACGACCGAATCGCAGGGCGAGAAGAAGCCGACGGCGTGATAGAGCCGCGCGGCGATCGCCGTTGCTCCGGTCGCGCGATCCGGTTCGCCCGCGGGGTCGACCTTGAGTACGAACTTTCCGACGCCGGGCACGTTCACTCGGAAGCCGGGGTTGGCGCCGTTCGATTTCCCCTGGTCGATGAGCCACGTGCCGTCGGCGGCGTTGGGGTCGAGCACCTGATCCCCGCACGGCCCGCGGACGAGCTCCGCGGGCGTCATCGACGCGCGCCCGATGCGATTGGTGAACCAGCTCGAGTCGGGCACCTCGTCGAACGCGTTGACGTCGACGGCGTCCCCAGCAGGGTCCACCGCGAAAAACCGCGCGATGGGCCTGAACACGATCTGGTTCGCGCCGTCCCACGCGAACGGGGAAACGTATTCCGCGGGCGCGTGCTCGAACGGCCGTTCGTCGTCATCCCGCCACATCGGGTCCTTGAGAGGGAACCGTCGCGTGTCGCCGCACGACGCGAGCGCAAGAGCGAAGAGCGGAACGATGAAGCGTCTAAAATCCACGATTGGTCCCGAAAACGAGGCGAAACGAGTCGACCTTCGTGCCTTGGTCGAACGTCTCGGTGCCGAAGCCGATGAGGAATTCCACGGAACTGTCGGGCGATCCGACACTCTCGAACCCGAGCGCTCCGGAGAGCCGCAGGAGACCCGGCTTGAACTCTTCGAGGTGGTCCCCGAAAACGTTGCCCGTCGCGGCTTCCATCACGCCGTCGATCCAGATCCAGATCGGCCACCGATAGCGAACGGTGGCGACGGCTCCGCTCCGGTCGTAGAGCCGCCCAGGCCAGAAGCCGCGCATGGTGTCGTAGCCACCGAGGGTGACCAACTCGGTGAAAGGGATGAGTTGATGGTCGAGCGGCGCCGCGAATTTCGTCCCGACCGACAAACTCACGACGCGATGGGTGTTGCCGAGATCGACGAAGCCGCCGGCGGTCGCGCCGTAACGAAGCCACCCCGGACCCGGCGAGTGCTGGATGTCGCTTCCCTCTTCGGCTTCGACCTCGACGCGCACGCCGGACGCCGGCGCCGGTCGCGGCCTCCGGGTATCGAGCGCGACGCGAACTCGCGAATACGCCGCCGTATATCCGCCGTCGTAGCCCGCGGGCACGGGAAACGTCCCGCGCGTCGCTTGCTCCTCGAAGCTCGGATCGCCGCCGAACGTGCTGGTGGCGAAGCGCGCGCTCCGCACGCCGACCCAAGACTCGACCTTGCTCGTGCGATAGAAAGGAATGCTCATCGCGACGTTGGCGTCGATGAAATCTTCCTTGTAGCGGCTGCGATCCGACTCGAGCGTGCGGGGTCCGTTGCCGAAGTAGAGATGATCCGGGCGACGGTTCGCCGTGAAATTGAAGGTGACGGCCCGTCCCTTCGCAAAGCGAATGCGATCGGTGAACACCCCGGCGAGCCAGTCGCCCCCCCAGAACGAAAAGTGCGCGCTGAGATCGTGGCCTTTTACGAAGGCGTTGTCCCAAAAAGCGTACACGCCGACGCTCGTCTGCGAGCCGAAGTCGATGAAAGCAATCGGCGCGAACCCGGCCTCGTGATTGGGGCCGAACGTGAAAAAATCGTAGAGCACTTGCGGGACGTTCCCGCGCTCGGCGACGGTGATGAGTGCGCCGAGCGGCCGCCGCAGCATGTACTCGCTCACGAAGTACAGGGGGGACAGCGCGATGCGCGGTACCCAGAGCGCGACGTCGCCCGCCGTGGTCGGCGCGCTGCCGCGCCCGCCGTAGTCGGGCAAGTGACGCTTCTTCGGGAGCGGAACCAACGCGGAATCGGCCGGGGGCGCGTCGTCGGTTTTCTTCGCAGGAACGTCGGAGCCCGTCGTCGACGGCGCGACCGAAGCGGACGCCGATGCGTCGGGAATCGGAACCGCGGTTGGCGGCGTCGCGGACGCGGCGCTATCCGATGACGGCGCGGCCGACGCGGAGCCGTTCACTCCGGCCGTCGCGAAGAACGCCACGAGACAGAACGCGGCGCGGCGCAAAGGATCGCGCGAGCGACGCATCATGACGCGGCGGCTTCCGCGACGGGCAGCCCGTCGGGCTCGTCGAGGCGTCGTTGGTTCTCGCGACCGATCACGATGACGAGGACGACCCAGACGACGACCAGGATGATGTTCAACGTCGCGAACGCCGCGGTGGGCCACGCGAACTGAACTCCGATCCAAACCACCGCGGCCGACATGACGTCACCGAGCCGAACGAACAACGTATCCACGACGGTTTTTCCGACGAATTTCTCGAGGCGGCTCGCGACGAGGAACAGCGCCTGCCGCGCGGTCGTCTGGAGCGAATAGTCGATGCTATTTTCCGCGATCTTCGCGGCTCGAATCAAGCCGAGCGCAGGGAAGAAAATCATCGCGCCGTAGCCGATGAAGGCGACGGCCGGCAAAAACAACAGCGCGTTTCGAACGCCGAGCACCGTGAGAATACGCGACACCGCGAAGAGTTGCAGGAGCACGCCGAACAAGTTCACCCACGCGAAATATTCCGCCTTGAACGCGCCGATGAACGCGGTCGCGTCCTTGGCAGGCACGTCTCCGAGCGACGCGAGCAACGTCCGATCGAGCACGTACTCGCCGTTGCTGTTCACCCAATTGAGGATCAATGCGAGCGCCGCGATGAGCAGCAGATATTTGTCGCCCATGAGGAGCCGGAACGAGTGCTCGGGCGCGAGCGGCTCGTCCACGTTCGAGACGGCCTTCGTCGCGGTGCCGAGCCTCTTGTCGATGAGAGCGAAGAGCACGACGCACACGACCAGGATCCCCGCGGCGGAGATCATCAACCCAGCCGGCCCGAGCGGCACGAGCGCCTTGGCGATCTGCGCGCCGGCGACGGCTCCGACCGAGCTCCCGATACCGAGGACCGCGAACAGGCGCTTGCCTTGCTCCGGAGTGTAAGCGTCGGCGGCGAAGCTCCAGAACTGAGCGATCGCCGTCACGTTGAACACGCCGACCCACAGATAGAACGCGACGCCGATCGAAAAATCTTCCCGCGCGAGCACCGCGAAGAGAACCAGGTTCGACACGAAGAACAGAAAAATGCCGGCGATGAGCTTCATTCTGCCGACGCGGCTCGCGATCGAACTGTACGCGCGCACGACGAAAAGCAGCACGACCGACTGCCCCGCCGACGCGTACGACTTCACCTCGGCGCCGCCATGCAACAAGATGAGCGGCTCGCGCGCCGTCTTCAGGAGGTAGTAAGCGGTGAGCAGCAAGAACACGGTCAACGTGAGCACCGCCGCGCCGATTGCCTCGCTCGGGTCGACCACCGCGAAGGGTCGAAAAGCGCGAGAGAGGACGCGCTCGGTGGGTGATGACGTCGACATGGCCACCGGGAAGAACCACCTCAGACGAACGACGTCCACTCGAAACGCATGCAACCGCACATCGACGCTGTCTCGCGTTCGTTGGCCGTCATCGATACTTCACGGAACCGCCGCTTATGGTTTCTGCGAGCCTTCGGTCCCATATTTTTTGGACTTCCAAAATCCGAGTCCTTCGTTGAGGACGGTTACTTTGGTAAAGCCCTTCGCGAGCAATTTCTGAGCCAGCTGCCCCGACTCCGCGTGGGGACACGCGCAGTAGCAGACGAGCCACGTGTTCTTCGGCAATTTGTCGAAGTAAGGATCGGGGTCGTAGAACGGGACGCTGACCGCGCCGGCGAGATGCTCGTTCGTGTAATCGGAAGGCGCGCGTGCATCGAGTAAACCCATGCGCGCGTGTCGATCGAGCTGCCCTTTGATCACGTCCGCGGACGTCGTTTCCGGCCATGCGTTGAAACCGATGGGCTCGGGTCCACGCGGATTCAAAGGCACCTTGCCGAGCGGGAGCGGCGGAGGGCGCGGCGGAGCCTCGAAAGCCTGCTGTCGAAACGGAGGCGTGTAACGAGGAGCAGGCGGCGGTACGAATTGGAAGCTCCGGAGCTTCGCGAGCACGTCTTCGACGCCGGAACGACCCAGCTTCTCTCCGAACGCCGGCATCGCGGTATTGAAGCGACCTTTCTCGATCGCGAACCGGAGAAAGCCGTCGCTGGCCGTCGCGAGCAAGTCCGGGTTCCCTATGCCAACATTCTGGCCACCCTGACCACGAACGCCGTGGCACTTGGCACACTCTTGAGCAAACACCGCCCCTCCACGATCAGCGCTACCCACCGCGGGGCGGTCGTTCAGGGCGGGCCTCGGGCCGCGCTGCCACCGGCGCATGAACGCGATCAGCGCGTCCACGTCATCCGGTGAGAGCGGACCGCCGTGGGCCAGCGCCCACGCCGACATCGTCGTGCCGCGACGACCGTTGGAGATCGCCGTCCTCAGGTAATCGTCGGTCACCGATCCGAGAAAGGCCGGATGACCGATGGCCGGAGCCTGATCGGCCTTGTAGCCCTCGCCCGAGGTCCCATGGCAAACGGAGCACATGCGTCCGTAGAGCTCCGCGCCGTGGCGTTCGGCTTCCGTGTGCCGGAGACGCCGGCACCCCGCGAGGCTCACGGCGAACAAGGTCACCGCGGTCACGACGGCCAGCGCCGAGAAGAGCTGACCGGTCACGGCGCGGGCGACCGCCCTTAGCGCTGCAGAGATGGGAATCGAGCCCCTCAGGGTGCCTCCGCTTCACCGAAGGCCGTGAAGCGGCGCGGAGTACAGCGCGAACCGGTTTCGAGCGCAACCGCCGCCGTCCATTCCGACGGCGGCTGGCGCGGGAATCGCTAAAACACGGTGTTGAGGGGCTGGCCCTGCTCGGCGCCGGGCGTCGTCGGGTAGAACACGGCGTTCAAGATGCACATCTCGTTCGTCAGCGCGGACTCGCCGAACGTGTACGTGGTCGTTCCCGGATTGTTGTAGGTGCACGCCCACGTGATGACCGAGCCCGAGGCGATAGCCATCGGCGGATTGAAGACCGTCGCCTCCGGCTCGTCCCACTGGTCGCCGTCGAAAATCAACTGACCGCTGTTGGTCGTGCAGTGGAAGTTCGTGCCGCGCTTGTGCATGTGGCTGACGGCGTTCAGCATCATGATGTCGTAGGGCACGGAGAACGTGCGGCTCTGCGTGCTCATGCCGGGCGGAACCACGACGGTCCCGTTGTTCAAGAACATCTCCGCGGCGAGGTACGTGACCTGGTTCGCAGGCACCGTGTAGAACTTGACCTCGACCTGCGCGTTCAGCGTGCTCGACGTGGAGTTCAAGTAGTGCGCGAGGATGCGAAGTCCTTCGGTCGACTTCAGCGAGTGACCGACGTTCGGCGGGTACGTGATCTGCACTTGCGGCGTTTGCGCGGCGTGAAGGTACGGGTGGAACTCGGTGCCGGAGCACGAGGCGACCTGACCCGAGTCCGTGTCGAAGCTCGGGTCGTTGAATACGAACATGTGGTGCGAGCCGGGCGACATGAACGAGTCGCTCTCGAGAATCGCGAGGTCTTGCGTGTTCGGGTTGTGGAAGTTCTGGCACTCGTAGACTTCGCCGCCCGCCGGCACCTGGAACGTCGAGGTCGTGATGTCGAACTCGTTCGTGCCCGCAGGCGGGGGCGTCAAACCGGTTCCGGTTCCACCACCCGTGCCGGCGCTCGTGCCTCCGGCTGCGGTCGTCCCACCCGAGCTGGTCACCGGCGAGCCACCCGAGGCGGTCACCGGCGCGCCGCCCGAACTCGTCACCGGCGAACCGCCGACACCCGTTACCGGTGCGCCGCCCGAGCTCGGCGTGATGCCGGTCGATCCGCCGGCGCTCGGTGCGCCGCCAGAACCCGCGGCCTGCGCCGAGCAGTAGTTCGCGCAGTACGAGATGTCCTGCTTCACGCAGTAACAACTCTCGGAACAAGTCCCGCAGGATCCGCACTCGGGCGCCACCGAACAACCGGGAGTCATCGTCGTGCCCGACGAGCCACCGGTCGCGGTTTCTCCGTTCTGCGTCCCGTCGCCCGTGGACGGATTTCCGGCGCTGCAGCCAAAGAGAGCGAGAGCGAGGGCCCCGAGGGCAATTCGGTTCGACATCGTGGTGTTGGCACTATGGGCCAGGCATTTCGACGTCGCACGCACCCTGATTATCCAGCCACGTCATTTTTCGAACCGCGGGCGTCACTAGGATATCTCGCCGCGAACTTTGTGCTCGAAGCAGAAGAATGTGTGGCGCGGGCCCTCGCTGTCGCCAAATGCAGAAGAGCGGGCGCGAGGGCCCACTCTTCGACAGCTTCGATGGTTTGATCGACTCAGAACGCCGCGGCGTCCTCCATCGGCGTCCCCTTGTTGTTGGGATCCGTCGAATAGAAGGTGCCGGTGAAGATGCACATCTCGTTGGTCGCTGCCGACTCGCCGAACGTCAGGGTCATACCCGTCTCGTTATCGTACGAGCAGGTCCAGGTGATGCCGGTGCCGCTCGGGATCTCGAGCGCCGGATTGAAGTTGTTCGCCACCGGCTCGTCCCACGTGGTTCCCTGATAAAGCGTCGTGCCCGTGCTCGTCTTCGCGACGAAGCCGACGCCTCGCTTGTGCATGTGGCTCACCGCGCCCAGGAGCTTCATCTCGAAGGGCGTCGTGTACGACGACGATTGGGTGACCATGCCGGCTCCCACCGAGATATCGATCTTGTTCAAGAAGATATCGGCGGCGAGGTACTGCACCGCGCTGGGATCCGAGTAGAAGAACTTGACGTTCACCTGCCCCGTCAGCGTGTCGGTCGTGCTGTTCAAGTAGTGCGCGAGGATCCGTAGCCCGTCGGTGCCCACGAGGGAACGGCCGACGTTCGCCGGATACAGGATCTCCTGATTCGGCGTCTGCGCCGAATGGATGTAGTCCGCGAACTCGGTGCCAGAGCACGTCGCCGTGCTGTTCGTGTCCGCGTCGTAACTCGAGCCGTGGAATACGAACATGTGGTGTGACCCAGGTGCCATCGTCGAGTAACTCTCGAGGATCGCGATGTCCTGGCCAACGGGGTTCTTGAAGTTTTGGCACTGGTACACTTCGCCGCCGGCCGGCACCTGGAACGTGGCCGTGTTGATCTCGAACTCCTTGGTTCCGGCGGGACCGGTGATCGCAGTGGATCCCCCGGTCGACGTCGAACCGCCGCTCGCGGACGTCGTTCCGCCCGCAGCGGTCGTTCCACCTCCGGCGGGCGAGCCTCCAGTGCTCGTCGTCGGGCTACCCCCGGTGCTCGTGGTCGGGCTGCCTCCGACGCTCGACACGTCACCACCGGAGCCGGGCGGCGGCGAGATCGACGTCGAACCACCGGAGCCGGTTGGCGCCGAAGTTCCGCAATAGGTCGCGCACATCGTGGGATTCTGGTTCACGCAGTTGCAGCTGTCGTAGCAGGACCCGCACGTTCCACATGCGGGCGCGCCGGTGCAGCCAGGAGTGAATTGCGAACTCGATCCGCCACCCGTGTCGCCACCGGAGCCCCCATTTGCCGAGCTACAGCCAGCCATCAGACCGACCAACGAACAGACAAGTAGGTAACGCATTAACTTGGTTCTCCTGTTGCGCGCCCAAAAACGGGTGAAGCCCCGACCCCGTCTTTCGACGAAGTCGGAGCTTCTTCTCTCAATCTAGCAGAAAACTTAGAGGCCACCGATGCCAATGACGGAATTCATCGGCACTCCTTGATGTGCCATGTCGCTCGAATAGTACGTGCCTACGAAAATACACATCTCGTTGGTCGCCGCCGATTCGCCGAACGTCAAGGCCTGGCCCGTCTCGTTGTCGTACGAGCACGCCCACGTGATCGTCGTGCCGGACGGAATCGCCAGCGGGGGATCGTAGTTGTTGGTCTGCGGTTCGTCCCACGTCTTGCCCTGGTAAAGCGTGACGCCGGTGCTCGTCGTCGCCAAGAAGTTCGTCCCGCGTTTGTGCATGTGGCTCACGCTGAGGAGCAGGTTCGCCTGCCACGGCGTGTTGTACGTCGCCGATTGGGTGCTCATGCCCGTGGGGACATTGATGAGCGCCTGGTTCAAGAACAGCTCGCTCGCGAGGTACTTCACGCCGCTCGTCGGCACGTAGTGGAACTTCACGTCCACCTGCGCCGTCAGGTCGGCACTCGTGCTGTTCAGGTAGTGAGCCAGAATGCGGAGGCCTTCCGTCGACGCGAGCTTGCGGCCTACGGTTGCCGGATACGTCACCGTCTGCTGCGGCGTTTGCGCAGAGTGCAAGAAGTCGTGGAACTCGGTGCCCGAGCAGTCCGCCATCGTGCCGGTGTCGGTGTCGAAGCTCGGATCGTGGAACACGAACATGTGATGCGAACCAGGCGACATGAACGAGTCGCTCTCGACGATCGCCACGTCGCTTCCGATCGTGTTCTGGAAGTTCTGGCACTTGTAGACTTCGCCGCCCGCGGGCACAGCAAACGACGCCGACGTGATCTCGAAGACCTGGTCGTTCGAGCTCGTCCCGGTGCCGGTCGAAGTCGTGCCGCCGCTCGACGTCGCGCCCCCCGTCGATGCGGGCGCGCCACCGGTCGACGTCGTCGTGGAACCGCCGCTCGCCGTCGACGTGTCGCCGCCGCTCGACGCGGGGAAGCCGCCGGAGCTCGCCGGGTATCCACCGGTGCTCGTCGAAGGGCTGCCGCCCGTGCTCGTCGACGGCGAACCACCGCTACCGGATTGCGCACTGCAGTAATTCGCGCAGAACGCGATATCCTGCTTCACGCAGTAACATTGCTCCGAGCACGTCCCACACGTCCCGCACGCAGGCGCGACAGTGCAACCGGGCTCGAGGGGGGTCGAGCTTGTGCCGCCACCCGTACCCGTCGCCGATTCGCCACTGCCACCGGCATTGTTATTACCGGCGCTGCAGCCGACCAAGAGGACCAATACCGAGGCAATGCTGAATTTCTGCATGACGAGACTCACAAAAGTCCTTTCGAGCGGAAAACCCGCTTCAGCCAATATGCACGGAGCGACGATGACCGACATCGCACCGCAGACGTCATTGTCTTAGCCCTTTGGGTCATTTGTCCGTTGCCGGAAGAACTTTTCTCGGTCATCGCAATTTCTCTATACCGATCGGTCGCAACTGATTGGTGCGTTGATGGGTGCGCGAGAACTCTCGCGGCGACCGAGGGAAGGAATTCACGCTTGATCGCGTGGCTGATGACGATGACGGCGATGACGATGACGGCGCGAAGGCGTGCATCGAACGAACTCGGTGCATTGCTACGTTACTCAGTGCGCGACTGCGTTCATCGCAGCGCGACGACGTGCTCCGTCGACGCATATCGACGTGCGCAGCGACGGCAGAACGTC
>DATBBD010000552.1:0-4319 GCA_036271175.1 Polyangiaceae bacterium
CGCGCGTCCATCGCGCGGAAGACCGGGTCCTTCGACGCGTAGGCGTGCATGCTGCCTGACCACTCCTTGTAGTGGGTCTGGTGGCACTTGTTGCACGTTGCTGGGTCCTGCAATTGCTCGACGGTGAACGTTGCGGTGGCCGTGCCCGACTTGTCGCCGCCGCAGGCGGCCGCGACGATCGCGGCTCCGGCGATCGCCATCCACGCAGGCAATTCTCCGTCGCGTTCGATACGGGATCTCATTGCGGGGCTCCGTCTGCGATCCAATGCCGGATCGCGCACAGTTCCTGATCGGTGAGGTGACCGCCTTGGGGCATCGACCACGACTCATTCGCCGTCTCGAGCCGCACGATGAGCTCGCCGCAAGTCACGTTGCGCGGGATGACGCGCGCCTCGGTGTGGGCGGCGTTTTCGCCGAGCAAATCGGTGTACGCGGTCGCTTCCACGTCGAGTTCGAGTCCGTTTTGCGGCTCCGCCGAACCGTGACAGCCCGCTTGCGTGCATTGACCCTTCAGCGTTCCGTTGAAGACGTCGCTGAACGTCGGCATGAGCACCCCGTCGTGAACGCCGTACGCGGCGTCGGTGCACGTCGCGTCCGCTGGCTTCGAGAGGCAGAGCGGCTCCGCATCCGCTTCCTTGGGTCCCGCGCATCCGGGCAGAGCCACGAGGGCGGCGACGATTAGTCCGAAGGTGTCCCGCGCGAGCGCTCGCGCGAAGTAACAAGTCATCGAATCTCCACGGAGTTCCTACCTGCAGGGAACCTCGCCGTCAAAAACGATCTCACCGGTACTTTCACCAGTGGCGAAGGGGACGCGATTCGGTCGGATTGTCCTTTCGGGTCCGACGTCGAGCGCTCAATCTGCCTCGCGGGAGCGCGGCTTTGGAGGTGGATTTTCCTTCATCCAGCGGCTCACCAGATCGCGCTCGCCGGGCGCGAAATCGAGCCCTTCGAAGACGATGCGATCGAGCTCGCTGCGCTCGTCCGGTACAATTCCGGTGTTGCGCATCGCAACGCGAGCTCCGAGTGCATCGAGCTCCGATCGCGCAGCGTCATCGGCGAGGTCGGGCAACGCCCGGAGGTGGCCGATCTTGAGTTGCGGCATGCCCTGCCGCGCGTCGCGGTGACGCACGTAGTGGTACCATCGTGCCACACTCGAGTTGAGGTACGCGACGAGCGCGTGCGGCGTCCACTTCGCAGTGGAGAAGCCGGCGAGCACCGAGTTCCGGAAGGCCGTGCCGTCGGCGAGCGCCGCGATCGGGTAGCGCGCGGTCTGTCGGACGAGCACGCGGACTGCTTTCCATTCGGCGTCGGCGCGCCACTTGCCCGTGAGGTTGCTCGGATCGAGAAACGTACGCGGCGCGCGAGCGCGGAACTCCGCGATGTCGACGCCTTCGCGAATCGGCACGACGAACGGCGCGCGCGCGGCCTCGAGTCGGCACAGCCGCGAGGCGTCGTTCGCCGTCGATTGAAAGCCGCGTTCGCCGAACAGCGATTCGTCGAGCTTCGGAAACGCGTCGAGCCGCGCGAGGAGCGACGCGGCCACGTCGTCGAGATCCGTGCGCGCCAGCGCCCACGGAACGCCTTTGTTTTTTTGGGGCGCACTGTCCGAATGGCGCGTCGAAGTGAGGGCCATGCTCGGCTGAAAGACGCCGCGAAATGCGCCATCGCCGAAGTCGTAGAGCGCGCGGTCGGCGTCCGCGAGCGCGTCGTGAGCGCTCCGCGTCGGCGCGTAGCCGTCGAGATCCGCGACGGACGTCGGGAGCACGAGCCCGATGCGTCCGCCCGCGCGGGTGAGCTCCGCGGCGCGACGCACGAAGAGCCCGTGCAAGGTGCGGTAGGCGTGGAACGCGGGGTTCACGTGCTCGTAGTAGCGCGCGAGCTCGGGGGCGAGCGGTTGCGCGGCGCGCCCCACGTACGCGACCCACGGCGGATTGCCGACGCAAGCGTCGAATCCCGGTCGGTCGCCACCGAACACGTCGGCGAACTCGACGGCCCAATCGAAGCGTCGCGACGCCGCCGGCACGGCGGGGCCGCGCCATTCGGCGAAGCGATCGACGGCGGAGATCGCGCCGACCAGCGCGTCGCCGCATTTCAAATGAGACGACAGATCGGGCGGCGCCTCGCCGTCGCTCGTCGTGAGCCGAGCGAGCGCGATGCGGGCGAGATCGACGGCGATCGGATCGACATCGACGCCGTAGAGACAGCGCTCGACGACCTCGCGAAGCGCCGCGCCGTTCACCGCAGGGACGCCTTCGGCATTCCACGCCGCTTCGAGCCGCTCGGCGAGCAGCGTCGCAGCCTCGACGAGAAACGCGCCGGAGCCCATCGCGGGATCGCACACGCGCAGGCTCGTGATCGCGGCGGAGTTCGCAGAAGCACCGAACAACGGCGCGAGCGTCCGTTCGAGCACGAGCCGCGATAGCGGTCGCGGCGTGTAGTGCGATCCGGAGCGCCGGCGCGCGAGGCTCGGCTCGACGACGACCTCGCCCGCTACGGCGAGAGCGCGAAGCGCGAAGGGCCGGAGCACGTCGAGCACCGCCTCTTCGGTGTTCGCGCCTGCGAGCGGCGCCGCCACCCGCGTCACGTCGCGACGCGACAGCTCAGCCGTGCGCGCCACGAAGGAAGCCCGATCGCCCGGAGCTTCTGCGAGGACGTCGTGCGCCGAACACCACGAGCGCGTCGTGCGAAAGCACACCGACGCGGCGTCGAGCTGACGGACGTGCACCTCGAGCAACGCCTCGTAGATCGAGCCCAGGTCGCGGACGCGCGGCGGCGCTTCCGGGTCGTCCTCGAAAATGGCGTCGAGGAGCGCCCCGACGGCTTCGCCGTCGACCCAGCTCGAAAACTCTTCCGTCGCGACGGACGACCACGCCGGCGGATCGCGAAACGGTCGCGAATCGAGCGCGGCGGCTCGTCGCCACGCTCGGTCCTCGTCGACGGCCGCGCCGATCGCCGCGCCGAGCTCGGCAGGCACGAGACGTTTCGCCGCTCGCGCCGCCAAGAGGGCGTTCCGGGCTTCGTGAATGGGCCGGGTTCGCGGCGTTCCCGCGCCTCGTGCACGCGCCCCCTCGATGACGTCGTCCCGTGCGGCTTCGAGCGCGGCGCACACCGACACCCGGAGAACGACCGCGATCAGCGCCTCGCGAGTCGCTTCGGCGTCTCCCCCGAGACCCGCGTTGGCCGCGCCGTCGATGCACGTACGGTGCGACAGCGCCCGGAGAAGCTCCCGAACGGAGTTCTCGACGTCGAGGGAGTCGCGACGCCGCTCAGCCGTGCTTGTCGCCGCGGCCCTTCTTGGGCGTCGAAAGGATCAAGATCAGAGGGATCGTCCCGCAGAGCAGGATGATCGTGCTGACGATCGCGGCGAGGTTCACGAGGCCGTTGTCTAGACTCATGGCGTCGGGGCGCGACCATACAACGGATGCTCCACGGCGCAAGGGGAACCGACGGGCAAATCAGGCCCGCGAAATCGCGGTTCGCGCGCCGGGCCCGCCCTTCATGCCCATGATATAGATGCCCCCGATGTTTCGCGGTTCGAAGGAGAGCCCATGATTGACGAAGTCCTGCGCGATCTCGCCGAAAGCGTCGAAAAAGCTCACGCGGCGTTGAAGCGCGACCTCACGAAGCTCCGCACCGGCAGGGCGCACCCGTCGATGCTCGACGGCATTCGCGTCGACTACTACGGGCAGGTGACCCCGATGACTCAGATGGCGACCGTCTCGTCGCCGGAGCCGCGGCTCCTCACGGTGAAGCCATGGGACAAGTCGCAGGTGAAGGCCGTCGAAAAGGCTCTAAAGGAGAGCGACCTCGGGCTGAACCCCTCCGTCGACGGGGATCTCATCCGCATTCCGGTCCCGGCTCTCAGCGAGCAGCGCCGCAAGGAGCTCGTGAAGCTCGCCCGCAACAAGGGGGAGGAGTGCAAGGTCGTCATCCGAAAAGCACGCCACGAGGCCCTGGACTTGCTGGCGGAGATCAAGAAGGACGGCGGAGCGAGCGAGGACGACGTCGAGCGGGGGAAGAAAAAAGCCGAGGAAATCATCCTCGAGGCCGGCCGAGGGGTAGACGGCATCATCCAAGCCAAGGAAAAGGACATTCTCGAGATTTGAGGCGTTCTTGCCCCCGACTCTTGAAAAGCGGTTCACCTCGGCAATTGTGGTAGAGTTTTTCGTCGGATGCGTGCCGTAGCCCACGGAATCAGTGACGTCGGCTTGCAGCGTGAGCACAACGAAGACAGCTTCGCCGTGCTCTCTGACTACGGGCTTTCCATCGTGGCCGATGGCATGGGCGGACATCGCGCCGGCGACGTCGCGAGCCGTCTC
>DATBBD010000553.1:0-2824 GCA_036271175.1 Polyangiaceae bacterium
AAGGGCGGCGACAAGGCGTACCAGCTCCTCGCGCAGTCGATGAAGCGGTCGCAGCGGATCGCCGTCGGTCGGTACAACACACGCGGGCGCGAGCAGCTCGTTCTCATTCGGCCGTACCACAACGGGCTCATCATGCATTACGTGTATTATGCAAATGAGGTCCGCGAGTTCGCCGAGGTCGGCGTCGGCAGCGTGACGGCGTTCAAGGACATCGAGCTCGACCTCGCCGACAAGCTCATCGAGCAGCTCTCGAGCGCCGAGTTCAAGGCCGACAAGTACAAGGACGAGTATCAGGATCGCGTGAAGAACGCGGTCGAGCAGAAGGTCGCGGGCAAGGAGATCACCGTCGCCGAGGAAGCACCGAAGGCGCAGATCATCGATTTGTTCGAGGCGCTCAAGCGGAGCCTCGCGTCGGGCGCAGCGCCTCCGAGCGCGAAGGGCGACGAGTCTCCCGAGAGCGTGAAGCCCGTGAAGAAGGCGGCGCCGCGCGACACGAAGAAGAAGGCCGGCACCGCGTAGAGCGGCGCTTCGTTAGACGGCCGCGACCCACTTCATGAGCGAGCCGCAGAGATCGCTCTGCGGGTTGCGCTCGCGCTCGAGCTTGAGACCCGTTCGAAAGAGCTCGCCCGCGCGCTTCTCGTCGCCGCCGACGAGGCAGCAGATCCCGAGCCACTGAAAGTCTTCGGCCGTCCCGAGAGCGCCGAGGATTTCCGTGAGCGGCTCCACCGCCGCCTTGAAGGCGTCGAGCTGCGCCGGCGTCGCGCGACTCGGGACGACTTTGATGTTCGCGACGAGCTTGAGCGCCTGACGCTGCTCCTCGAGTGGGTACGTCTTGAACTGCGCGCTCCGAAAGAGCGTCGCGTAGCCTTTGTATGCGTCGTCCGCGTTGCCCGCTTTCGCGAGCGCGACGATGCGTTTGACTTCCGTTACGAGCGCTTCCGTCGCCATGGGCGCAGCCTAGCCGCTCTTGCTCTGCTTGCGAAACGCGAAGTAGCCGCCGATCGCGAAGAGCACGAGGAAGACGCCGCCGATGATTTTCCAGAGAGGCGTCGATTGTTCCTCTGCGACCTCGTCGCCGCCGCCGCCGCCCGCGCCCGTGCTCGATTGCGCGTTGCCGCCGCCGCCACCGCCGCCGCTCGCGCCGCCGCCTCCGCCACCGCCAGCACCACCGGAGCTTCCGCCGCTTCCGCCCGCGCCGCCGCCGGCCGTCGACGGCCCGCCTGCGCCGCCCGACGAAGCGCCGCCCGCGCTATTTGCCCCGCCCGAGTTGTTGTTCGCTTGGAACTGCTCTTCGGTCTTGTTGCCGGCGTGCTTCACGTTCTTTCCCATGTACCGAAAGACGACCGCCGCGAGGACGACCATGAGAAACAACAAGAGCGCGTACTCGGCGACGCCGACCCCGCGCCGATCGCGCAACATCGACTCGACTCTACCCCCAATTCCATGCGAGACCAAACGAGGCCCCATGCGAAAGACGTTTTTGATCGCAGCGGTTGTCGGCCCTTTCATGCATGCGCCGCTGGCTCATGCGGGGAGCTTCGATCCGAGCGGCAACTTCGCGTTCGATCCATCCGCGATCGTGACGAACGGTTTCGACGATCTCGTCTCGCCGCCGGACGGCGTGAAGCTCGTTCGCGCGCCCGACGGCGTTCAAGGCGCGGGCTACTTGAACGTGAACACGACGAACGCCGCAGCGACGTTCGCGATCACGCTGCCCGAGAGCGACGCGTCGTACGTCGCGCACGTCTTCGCGCGGACCAATCGCATCAACGCGACGATCAACGTCACGTACGTCGACAGCGGCTCGCCGAGCTTCGGCGCGCACTTCAACCCGACGGGCACGGTCACGAGCGACGGCTGGTACGAGCTCGCGACGAATTCATTTTCCGTTCAAGGAAGTCGCCAGCCGCAACTCGCGTTCGTGATTTCGGCGAGCGGCGCGGACTTCGACGCGCTCGAGATCGTCCCGCAGGGAACGTTCAAGGCGCTCGCGGCGTGCTCGCCGCCGTTCGACAGCGCGTGCGGCCCCCACGAATTCTGCGCCACCGGCTGGTGCCAAGATGGAAACCCGCTCGTGGCGCCGCTCCCGCAAGGCACCGATCGCACCGATGCGATCGCGTACTTCGAGAACCGCATGAGCACGTTCTTCGGCGGCCTCTACTCGCGCCAGCATTATCTTCCGAACGCGCTCGCGACGCTCGACGGTTTGCAGAACGCGCCCGACGCGTGGACGTTCTGGAACGGCATCATCACGGCGATTCATCGCCTCCACGATTGGCACACGACCGTCGGCGCGCCGTTCGGCATCGGCGGTCGCGGCCTCTTGCCGGTGTGCTTCGTCGAAGGCGACGCGGATCTCACGCACGCGCAAGCCGCGAAGGATCCGAATTACTTCGACGTGCTCGTCTCGCACGTCGGGCCGAAGGGGACGAACCTCGTTCCCGGCGATCGACTCGTCGCGATCAACGGCATGCACCCGATCGCGTTCGTCGAGAGCCTCGACGCGCTCGATTGGGGCATGTGGCGCGCCGACGATCCCGACACGCACGCCGAAGCGATCGAGCGCATGACGGGAGTGATTCGCCGATTCGCGACGTCGATCACGACGATCCACTGCGACCCGCAATCACAGACGTGCGGCGCGCCCGTGACGACGAACGTCGCGGACCTTCCGTTCGACGACGGCACGTATCTCTATCCATATTGCGATCACCGCCCGCTCTATCACCTCGGATCGAACGGCCCCGATCCGATCGCGCACAACTCGTACAACGGTCCGTTCTTCGGAGCCGTCACCGACAGCCAGAGCGGCGAGGACATTTGG
>DATBBD010000554.1:0-6466 GCA_036271175.1 Polyangiaceae bacterium
GAAACCCACCGCTCTATCCGGCTGAGCTACGGGCGCAGATGCTTCGAAAGAGATGCGTGGTGACGAGGGTGTCCTTGAACGGGCGCGGAGCGCGGTCGAGGCGTAGATCAAAGGCGGCGGGGTTCGCAAGCGCGGCGCGACCGAAGGGGAGCGTTTGGCGCACGCCGCGCTCGGAATCGTGGCCACGAAGCGCGGCGGGCCGAGAGTCTTGCGGCTTCTGGATATGGGCCGGGAGTGACGTCGCTCGACGCGCTTAGAGCGTGAAGGAGACGCTGTCGATGAGGGCGCCGGGGAGGGTCAGGGTTTCGACGGAACGCTGGCCATACGTGCTGGTGCTCTGGATGACGTGGCGCTCGCGGGTGAAGTCGCGAAGCTCCGTGCCGAGGAGACGATAGAGCGAATCGTCGAACCGCATGACGTTGAGCGGCGCGACGATGCGGCCGTGCTCGACCCAGAAGGTCGCAAACCGGGTCATGCCGGTGACGCGGCCGTTCGCGCGGTCGGAGAAATTGAGATACCAGAGGTTGCTGACGTAGATGCCGGTGTCGAGCGCGGCGAGGACGTCGCTTTCGGGGAGCGCGCCGGGCGCAACGTCGGCGGACGCGAGCGTCTCTTCGGCGCCGGCGTTCGCGACGAGACTGTATTCGCGCGCGCTGCGCGGGCTGACGAGGGCGCCGGCGTGGAGTCCCTCGACGACGAGATCGACGCTCGGCGGTTTCTCGAAGCCGACCTCGTCGAACGCAGGCGCGAGGCCGTCCGCGGTGCGTTCGCGCAGGGTGAATCGCGGTGAAAATCGTGCTTCGCCGTCGGCGAGCCGCTGGAGCGCGCTCGTCTTGGTGCGTTGCGCTTTCGCCGAGACACCGCCCCAGTTGAAGAGGAGCACGAGCTCCGAGAGCGCCGCCGGCGACAGATAAGTCCGGTAACCGCCGGGCGCGACGGTCTTCGCCGGTCGTGCGAGGTGTTCGAGCTGCGCGCGCGACCGAGCCATGCGGGCGCGAAGCTCCGCTTCGTCGAAGCGGGACGTCGCGTACGAGCTCGAGACGGCCTTGTCGGTCGATTGATAGAGCGACCAATCGAGTTGAAAGCTCGACACCTCGTGGAAGTGGCGATGTCCGAGCGAGCTCGCGAACCCGCGCTCGATCGGGCCCGACGCGGAGATGCCGACGAGGTCCGTCCCTTCGCCGCCGCTCAGTACGGTGGAAAGCGCGGCGTCGGGCGACGGCATTGCACCCGCGTCGATTCGGTCCGAACGCGACGGCTCGGTCGAGTAGAGGAGAAATGGATCCTCGGGCAACGCGGCCAGACCGTCTTGCATGGCGAGCACGGCGGCCGTCACCTGCGCACGATCGGCGTCGAGCTCGCCGGAGAGCGACAAGGTCGTCGAATCGCGACGGCCGCCCTCGACGAGTGAAAGCGTCAAGTTCCCTTGTCGGATCGTCATCGCTTGCCGGACCTTGGCGCGGTTGAAACGCACGAAGTCCGACTCTTCGCCGGCAAAGTTGGCAAGGAGCACCTGCTCGTCGTGGAGCGAACGCGCGCCGTGCTCGGTGAGCGCGTAGAAGGCGTCGCGGGTGCGGCTCATTGCTCGGCTCCGAAAACGTCGACGCCGGTGAACTTGCACGGCGGGCTCGCGTGTCCGACGCGGATGACCTGGTTCGGCTCGCCCTTGCCGCAGAACGGCGTCCCCATGACCTCGACGGTCGACGGAGCGCCGACGCTAGCGAGCGAACGCCAGAAATTGGCCGAAATGCCGCGATAATTCGGGTTTCGCACGACCTCGGCGAGGCGGCCCTTGCGGATGCGTCGCCCCCATTCGCACCCGAACTGGAACTTGTTCCGCGAGTCGTCGATCGACCACGACACGTTGGTGCGGAGGACGATGCCGTCGTCGGTCGACGCGATCATGTCGTCGAGCGACGACGTGCCCGCCTCGACGTTGAGGTTCGACATGCGATCGATCGGAGGGCGATTCCAGCTCGACGCGCGCGCGGTCGCGACCGACGGCATGTTCGCGCGAGAGCCGGATACGGTACCGCCGAGGGGTCGCAAGAGGACGCCGTCCTTGATGAGGTATTGCTTCTCGGCGAGCGCGCCGTCGTCGTCGTGCGAGAACGTCGCGAACTCCTCGCCGCGCGTCGGGTCGTACGTCACGTTCAAGAGCGGCGAGCCGTACGCATACGACCCGAACATGTCGAGCGTGACGAAGCTCGTGCCGGCGTAGTTCCGTTCGTCGCCGAGGATGCGATCGAGCTCGATGGGATGCCCGATCGATTCGTGGATCTGAAGCATCATCTGATCGGGCATGAGCACGACGTCGAATTTTCCGGTCGGGCAATTCGGCGCGGCGAGGAGCTCGAGCGCCTCTTCCGCCGTGCGGCGACCGGAGCCCGCGAAACCGGCGCGATCGAGCACTTCGAGGCCGCCTTGCTGGCAGAACCCATTGTAACGGCCACCCCACGAGCGCGTCTGCGAGAGACGGCCTTCGTGCGCCGTCACGTGCAAACCGGGGACGGTGAGTTGAAACTCCTGCGTGGACTCAGCGCCGTCGGCGGTGACGAGCGATTGCCGGACGTGCGTCGTCCAAAGGCTCGCGGCCCAATCGACGATGCGCGGATCGATTTTCGCCGCGCGCGACTCGGACAACAACAATTCGAGTCGCTCGGCCTTCGATGAAGGCACGGGCCGCGCCACCGGCGATCGGTATTCGCCGCGCGAATACGGCATGGCCGGCGTGCGACCGCCGAACACGCTGTTCGCGCCCGTCGCGCGCGCCCAATCGCGTGCCCGTTCGATCGCCCAGCGGAGCCCCGCGTCCGACAAGTCGCTGGTCGCGGCGTAACCCACGCCGCCGCCGTCCATCACGGTGACCATCGCGCCGCGATCGATCGTCGTGCTCGGCGGTTCCGGGACGTCTTGGCGAACGGACACGACGTCCGACGTCTGTTCCACGACGCGCAGGGCGGCGTAGTCGACGGCCGGCGCGAGGACGCGAAATCGAGAAGCGAGCGCAGGGAACATGGGCAGCAGCGAACCTCCGAACCACGGCTATAGCGCGCGAACCGCGCGGCTCCGACCCCGGCGAGAAGCCGACCGCCGCATCGAGCCCCGCATCGCGCCATTGACGTCCGAAAACCGCGAGACGGCCAGGGGTACCGGGGCCATGCTGCACCCATGGACCTCGACGCCGACGCCTGTTACCGCGCCTTCCAGACGCGCGACGCGCGCTTCGACGGGCGTTGCTTCTCGGGCGTGCTGTCGACCGGCATTTATTGCCGCCCGGTGTGCCCCGCTCGCACGCCAAAGCGCGAAAATATGGTGTTTTTTCCCTCGGCGGCCGCCGCCCAGGAAGCCGGATTTCGTCCGTGCCTGCGCTGCCGGCCCGAGACGTCCCCGGACCTCGGCGCGTGGCACGGCACGTCGAACACCGTGGCCCGCGCGCTCGCGCTCATCGAAGAAGGCGCCCTCGACGGCGGCGACGTCGAAGCTCTCGCCGAACGGCTCGGCATCGGTGACCGCCAGCTCCGCCGGCTCTTCCAGCAGCACCTGGGCGCATCGCCGATCGCGGTCGCACAAACCCGTCGCGTGCTCCTCGCCAAGCAGCTGCTCCATGAGACCCGTCTGACCATGTCGGAGGTCGCACTCGCGTCGGGCTTCGGCAGCGTGCGCCGATTCAACGAGACGTTTCAGCAGTTGTTCGCGCGACCGCCTGCGGCGCTCCGGCGCCTCGGCGCGGCTCCGCAGTCGAAGAGCGACGGCGTCATCGTGCGCCTCACCTATCGACCTCCGTACGACTGGGAGTCGCTCCTCGCGTTCTTGTCGGCGCGCGCGATCCCCCGCGTCGAAATCGTCGAAGGCAATCGCTACGCGCGGACCATCGAGTTCGACGGCGCACAGGGAACGATCACCGTCGTTCCCGACGCCAAGCATCGCCTTCGCGCGACCGTCCATTTTCCGAATCTCCGCGCGCTCCCGGCGATCATCGCGCGCATGCGTCGCCTGTTCGATCTCGCGGCCGATCCACTCGCGATCGGCGCGCATTTGTCGACCGATTCGATGCTCGCTGCGTTCGTCGCCGAACGCCCGGGCCTGCGCGTGCCGGGCGCCTGGGACGGCTTCGAGCTCGCGATTCGCGCGATCCTCGGTCAGCAGATCACCGTCCCCGCCGCGACACGCCTCTCGGGTCGACTTGCCGAGTTGGTCGGGGAACCCTTGTTGCACCCCTCCCTCGAGGAACCGGCGCTCGATCGTCTCTTCCCGACTCCCGAAGCCGTCGCGGCGTCCGATCTCGCGATGCTCGGCATGCCGCGCGCGCGACGCGACACGCTGCGCGCTCTGGCCAACGCCGTGGTCGAAGATCGGGCGTTGCTCTCACCCGGCAAACGTCTCGAAGACGCCATCGCGCGGCTCCGTGCCGTGCGCGGCATCGGCGAATGGACGGCGCAATACATCGCCATGCGACAACTCCGCGAGCCGGACGCGTTCCCCGCCGCCGACGTCGGGCTACTTCGCGCAGCCGCCGCAGCCGGCTTGAACCACGCCACGCCCGCGTCGCTCATCGAGCGCGCCGAGGCCTGGCGTCCGTGGCGCGCCTACGCCGCGGTGCATCTGTGGGCTTCGTCCCACGTCGAACCGATGGAGAAAACCCATGACCGACACGTTGCCTGAGCGCCTCTTCCGCGACCAAATCGAAACTCCGCTCGGCCCCGCGATGCTCGTCACCGACGAAGCCGAGCGGCTCCGCGCCTTCGACTGGACGGAAAACGTCGAGCGCTTCGAGCGCCTCTTGCGACGTCACTGCGGCGATCGCGTCGCGATCGAACCGGGGCGTGCGCGGTCCACCCGCGACGCCTTCGAGCGGTACTTCGCCGGCGAGCTCGCCGCGCTCGACGACGTTCGCGTCGCGACCCGCGGCACCGATTTTCAACGCAAGGTGTGGGCCGCCCTTCGCACGATTGCCTACGGCGAAACCCTGAGCTACGGAGCCCTCGCCGCGCGCATCGGTTCACCGAAAGCCGTTCGCGCCGTCGGGCTCGCCAATGGACAGAATCCGATCGCACTCGTGGTGCCCTGCCATCGCGTCATCGGCGCGGACGGCTCGCTCACCGGTTACGCGAGCGGCCTGCCGCGCAAACGGTGGCTCCTCGATCACGAAGCCCGCCACGCCGCGATGGTCGTTTCGCCCCGCGGCGCCATTCGTCGAGCCGCACGGCTCGCCATGCCCGCGCTCTGAGCGTCCAAGCGACGAAGCGTCGCGATCGCATCTCCAGCGGTCGCGACGTGCGCGTAGCGATCCGCGCAGTCACTCACCGAACGGCGGCGCGTCGTGCCCGTGAAGCGCGCGCCGTCAGGTCGTGGCGCGTCGTCGAAAACGGCGTCCGCGTCGCGTACGAACGCGCCGTCGAAAAAGGCGTCCGACTCGGACGACGCGGGCGCCGACGCGATCGTCGCGATCGTCCGCAAGCTCGCGCGCGCCGTCGACCGTCTCTCGTTCGCATCGCCCGTCGAATACGTCTACGACCCGCTCGACTACGCGCGCGCGCCGCACGAGGCGTATTTGCGGCGCTACGGGCGCGGCAAGAAGACGGTCGTGTTCGTCGGCATGAACCCCGGTCCGTTCGGCATGACGCAAACCGGCGTGCCCTTCGGCGACGTCGCGATGGTGCGCGACTGGTTACACCTCGACGGCAAGGTTGGCCGTCCCGACGTGGAACATCCGAAGCGTCCCGTGCTCGGCTTCGCCTGCACGCGCAGCGAAGTCAGCGGAACGCGCTTCTGGGGTTGGGCCCGCGATCGCTTCGGCGAACCAGAGCGGTTCTTCAAACGCTTCTTCGTCGCGAACTACTGCCCGCTGGTCTTCATGGAAGCGTCCGGGCGCAACCTGACGCCCGACAAGCTGCCGGCGAAAGAACGCGCGCCGCTTTTTTCGGCGTGCAACGACGCCCTCGGTAAAATCGTCGCATTGATGAACCCCGACTTCGTCATCGGCATCGGCGGCTTCGCGACGGCCCGCGCCCGCGAAGCGCTCCCCGGTTTCAAGGGCACGATCGGCACCATCCTCCACCCGAGCCCCGCGAGCCCCAAAGCAAACCGCGGCTGGGCGAACCTCGTCGACCAAGAGCTCGCGGCTTACGGTATCGACATCCCGCGTCCGCGGTGAACCACAGCCGAAGAGATTCAGATCGGGCCGGAGACGATTTGAACCGCAGAGACGCGGAGGGCGCAGAGACAGAAGAAGAATGGCTATGCCCACAGAGTCGGCACGGCATACGCGGTGACCAGCGTGTCGCGCGTGACGATCGTCAGCCCTTCGACGATGGCCTGGGCCACGAGGATCCGGTCGAAGGGGTCGCGGTGCAGCGGCGGCAGAGTGCGAACGAGTTCCGCGTGAGTGAATCGTATCGGCAGTTCACTGAAGCCGTAGTCTGCGACGGCCTCGGCGAACGACGCTTTGACGGTGATCTTTCCG
>DATBBD010000555.1:0-3361 GCA_036271175.1 Polyangiaceae bacterium
GCTGTCGTCACTCGTCGTTCGCGACATGCGACGAATCTATATTAGCGAATTCTAATATGTCAAGCGGGGTGCGGAATTCGCCCGAGCAAGGTGAGGGCAGGGCCAGCGCTCAGGGGCGAACGCGTGGACGTCGTGGCTACGTCATTCCGCGTCGAGCTGCGGGCGATCGGTGGCGCGGCGACCGGCATGCTGAGGATACATCTCGCTGCGCGAGGCGCTGCGCCGCGGGACGAACGAGCGGCGACCGGAACCGTAGAGCTCGCGGAGTCCGTCGAACGAGGTGACGCCGGAGTTTGCCGCGATGCGCTCGTGCGCACGACAGAGACGGACGCTCCGGTCGCCGAACGGGATCAACGTGGTTTTTCGGTCGCCGTCGAACTCGACGTCCGGACGGAAGTTTGCGCAGACTTCGCAGCGTTCTCGCATGCGCCGAAGCGTGCGCCAGCGGCGGGGGCTGGCCAACTTTTCTCGAACTTCACGAAGCGTGTCCCTCCGCGAACGCGTCGTGAATTCGACACGAACGTGACGATTTGCATGACGCGGTTTTGTCTCGTTGGCCGTTGGGGGCAAAAACCTGCGGACGGTCAACTCAAGTGGGAACCGCTGTATCAAACGTTGCAGAATTGCGACGATATCGTCAGGAGCCGGAACCTTCCTGAGCGAGTAGCGTCGCGGCCCGTCGATCGCGCATCGACGAGATTTTCGCCGGAGGTTTTCATGTCCACCGATCTGGTACGATCTGACGATCACCGTCGACTCCGACGACACGTTCCAACGACGCCTCGCCGGCCACGTGGAGACCGGCCGCGACAGCATCGGCGACCCGGCGATCGGTGTCTAAAGGACTTCGAACTCCGCCTCGGTGACGATGTAGGGGGCGTAGCGGAAGTCGCGAATCGACGTTACGCGACCGTCCCCGAACTCGAGCAACATGAAATACGACGGCGCTGTGGTGCCGTCGATGTACACGGCGCAGCCGAGCCGACCCTCGAGGCGCACGACGCGTAGGGCGACGGTGTTCTTTTCGTAGCGCGCGAAATACGCGCCGACCTGTTTACCGCGTCGCTGCGATTTCGACACCAGGTCGAGCCGGCAGTCGTCGCTCACGAGGTCGCGGAGGCCGTCCCAGTCGCGAGCGTTGAAGAGGCTCGCGTAGCGGTCGAGGTCGGCGCGCGCCGTGACTTCGGCAATGCGCTCGTCGGGCGCGTCCTCGAGCAATTTCTTGCGGCCGCGCACGAGGAGCGCCTTCACGGCCATCACCGTCGTTCCCATGGTCTCGGCGGTTTCGTCGAGCGAGTGGCCGAGCACGTCCTTGAGAATGACGGCGCTTCGTTGCGCCACGGGGAGCGATAAAAAGCGGGCGAGGGCTGCGCGGACGACGGTCGGGTCCGGCGTGTCGTCGATGCCCGCAAGCTCGTCGATGTCGTCGCGCGGTTCCGTGAGTTTTCTCCCGTGGCTCTTCAAGAAATCGAGCGCGGCGTTGTGCGCGATCCGGAAGAGCCAGGGGCGGAGAGGGGGGACGTCGGGCGACAAGCTGATCGCGTAAAACGCTTTCGCGAGCGTCTCCTGTACGAGGTCTTCTCCTTCGATGACCGAGCCGGCGAGGCGCGCGCAGTAGCGATGCAGCTCGGGGCGAACGCCCGCGACCATCGCGAGAAACTGCTCGCGCGCGTCGGCAAAGGTGGCCGGAGTTTGACTCACCTGATGAACCCTAATGGGAACACGACGAGCGAGTCGACCCGAAGGATGCGCTCGGCGATACCTTTTTTCGCCGCGGCCCTTTTTAGGGGGCGTAGAGCACGATGGTCGGCGTTTCGCTGACGTCGAGCGTGACGGCTCCGTTCGCGGGCACGAGCTTCGTTTCTACGCCGTTCTGTTGCTGGTCGGCGAGGGCGACCGCCGTCACCGATGCGGCGCCGGTCGGTAGAGCGAGCGCGTAGTTCGCGTGCACCGTGGCGTTGCTGGTCGGCGCCCACACGACGAGGGCCCCGCCGGGCTTTTTCGTGTCTTGGAAGGCGTACACTTTCACGTCCGTGGCGCCCGAGCTCTGCTCGCCGGTGAACGTCATCGTCAGCAACCGCGTGCGAAACGTCGCGACGAAAAACCACGCGGCCTTCGGCTTCGAATCGGGGTACGTGAGGAGACCGCTGGTCGCGAACTGTCCGTCGCAAGCGCTCTCGGGCGGCGTGCAGGTATCGTCGAGCTCGAACAAGGTTGCTCGTTCGACGCCCGCGGCGAGGGCCGCCAAGAGCTCGCGCACGAGCCATTGCCCCTGAACGACGAACGGCGAATTCGAGCCGAGCTGGGGCGCGTGAAGCGGCGAATTTTGCGTCGTGTCGTATCCGAACTCGGTCCACCACACGGGCTTTCCGGGAAGATTCTTGTCGCGGTAAGCGACGACCGCGCCGAGCTTTGCTTCGACGCCGTCGTCTTCCGGGCTCAACGCGGGCGCCGGGGCGCCTTTGCCGAAGCTGTAGTAATGCACGTTGAGCACGTCCGCGGGGAAGCTCCCCCCGCGATGGGACGCGGACCACGTGCGCGCCGCGTCGAGAAACTTCGTGATGGAGGCGACCCAGGTTTCGCCGCCGCCGTAGGCGCCGGAGAGGCCCCCCATGACGAGCTTCGCCGTCGGGTCGGCGTTCTTGACGCCGATCGTCGATCCGAGCCGCGACTGATCGCCGTCGTAGTCGGCGCTCGCCATCGCGGCGAAGACGTCACCCGTGAAGCCGTTCACGTTGTCTTGCTCGTTGAAGTCCTCGAAGTAGTCGACCGTGCCGAGGCCGCTCGACCGCGTTTGCCCCGGTTCGAGCTTCAGCTTCGCGTCGTCGACTTTCGTCTTGCCCCACCGCGCCGCGATTTGAAACAGGGTGTCACCGTGCGCGATGTACGACGCCGCAGCCGTCGGGCTGCCGTCCGCGGGCGGCAGATTGCCACCGTTCACCCACGGAGCCGCGCCTTGCACCGCGGGAAACCCGCTCGCGCCCATCGCCTTCAGGCCGGCAAAAAATCCGTCCCAATCCCATTGGAAATCGGGAATATTGGGTGTGTAGAGGGTTTGTGGATAGGCTTGGTCGTCGTAGTTGTTCCCGAGCCAACCCCAATTGTGATACTCGCGCACCACCCCGATGGGCGCGAGCATCGCCAGCGAATCGGTGATGAGTCCGTTCACGCCGATGTAGTCGCCCACGGTGAGGCCCGTCTCCGCGCCGCCGTCGGTCGACGAGGGGGAGCCCCCAGCGCCCGCGTCGCCCGAGCTCCCGCCGCTCTCGGTGCCGCCATTCCCGCCGCCGCTCGTGCCGCCATTCCCGCTGCTGCTCGTGCCGCCGTTACCTCCGTCACCGCGGATGCCGCCGGAACCCCC
>DATBBD010000556.1:0-4660 GCA_036271175.1 Polyangiaceae bacterium
GTGCGCTCCGCCGCTGCGATCGACCCACATGTCGCGCAACGGATGGATGTCCTGGAGATTCGGAGCCGTCGTCCCGTCCTCGAATTGGAGCATCGGGTAAAAGCCGCGGAGATTCGGGTTCGCGAGCCCGCCGAGCACGTAAAAGTAGATCGGCATCACCGGGAATTCGTCGTTGACGAGGATGGACTCGGCCTCGCGAAAGAGCCGCATGCGAAGTGCGGCGAGGGCGCGTAACCGATCCGCGCCGTTCGACGCCTGAGCGACGCGTGCCATCGCTTCACGCAACGGCTTCGCGTCGTCCAGATCGGCGAGGACCGATTGTGGAGCGTCGAGAAAGGAGCCGACGTCGGCGGCGGCGCGAATGAGCCGATCGTACGGCGCCGAGCTGAACCCGGTGTCGTTGTTGCCGCCGTTGGTGACCCACATGTCGAGGAACGTGTTCGGGTCGGGATAGTCGCCGACCCAAGAGCCACGCGCGATGTCGAAGTCGAGGTTTCGGCACGTCGCCAGGAACGACTGCCACTCCTGGTTGTACGCGTTCACCTTGATCCCGAGGTTGCGATTCAACTGATCGGCGACGACTTCGGCGATTTTCTTGTGCGCCTCGCTCGTGTTGTAGAGGATGCCGGACTCGGGAAACCCTTTGCCCCCCGGAAAGCCGGCCTCCGCGAGGAGCGCGCGCGCCTTCTGGACGTCGAGGCGAATGGAGCTCGACGGCGACTCGTAACCGGCGAGCCCGGGGGGCACGATCGTCGTGGCGGGAATTTGTCCGAGCCGGAGGACGTCGTCGACGATGACCTGCCGATCGACGGCGAGGTTCAACGCTTCGCGCACGCGCTTGTCGTTGAAGGGCGGCCGCGTCGTGTTGAATCGATAAAAGTACACGATGAGACCCGTGTACCGATAAAAGTCGGGACGCCGCCGGAGCTCGTCGACCAGATCCGTCGGGTAGTGCTGCGCCGGGAGCCAATCCACCTCGCCCGCGAGATAGAGATTGAGCGACGTGGTCTCGTTCTCGATGGGAAGCGCGTCGATCGTCCGGTTGTGGACTTCGCTCTTCCCCCAATAAAGCTCGTTGCGCTCGAGACGAATGTGGTCGTTCACGAGCCAACGCTTCAAACGATACGGGCCGTTCGAGATGATGTTCTCGGGTAAGAACCAGTCGTCCTTGTGACGCGGGTCTTCGGTGAGTTCCCTCGGCACCGGGAACGTCGGGTTGAACGACGTGATGTCGAGAAAATACGGCGTTGGTGCTTTGAGCTCGACGACGAACGTATTTTCGTCCGGCGCGAACACGCCCGCGTCGACGCCGAAGTGCGCGCGCGCCTCCGCCGCACTCTTCTGAAGTCGATCCGCGGCCGGTTCGATGGCGGCGGCGAAGCGCCGGAGCTCGTCGCCCGTGACGGCACCGGTGCGACGCGCGAGGAGATCGCGAAGCGCCGCGTCGTCGCCAAGCGCGGGGGACAAGGCGTCGTTGACGTCGTTCGCGGCGAGAAACCGCTGCCACGAAGTGGCGACCATGCCGTTCGCGTGGTCGTGAGCGAGAGCGACCGCCCGCGCCGCGACGGTCGTTCGGAGCGCCGTCGCGTGCCCGTCGTACGTGGACAGCGCCTCCGCAAAGCGCACCGGGAAGATGATGTACGCGTATTCGGAGCCCAGCGCCGGATCGAGGAGGCGTTTCCACGAATAGACGAAGTCCGTGGCGATCACGCGTCGTCCATTCGTCCAATACGCGTTCGGACGGAGGTGAAACGTGATGCGCTTGCCGTCGGGCGCGACGTCCCAGGAAGCCGCGACGCCGGGCGCGGGATGGTGCGTCTTCGCGTCGTAGCGCGTGAGCCCCTCGAAAACGGCCTCGGCGATGCGCCCTTCGGGGTGCCCGGTCATCACGTGGGGGTCGAGGGTCTGCAGCTCGGTTTCGTTGACGAACCGAAAATCCGCGGGAGCGTCCACGGTGCGCGAGAAGGTGAGACCGACCGTCAAGAGCGCCACCGCAAACGCGGTCAAGATGCCGAGGAGCGTCCTATCCATGCCGAGGTCGTCTCGTGTGGCGCGACTCTACCCCCTTCCTTTTCGTCTGCTGCCCGCATTTTTTCATTTGCACGGGAAGGAGTTACGTCGAAATATTGGAGAGGTGGCGAGAGGCATGTCGACGCGAACGTTGCTGCTATCCGCCTGGTACCTTCCGATGCGCGTCGTCGGTTGGCAGGACGCGGTGAAGCTCGTGTACCTCGACAACGTCGACGTGCTCGTCGAGTACGACGAAGTCATTCGTTCGCCGTCGATCGCGTGGAAGATGCCCGCGGTGGTCCGTTTGAAACGCGCGGTGCCGAACCGCGCGATCGGCGTGAAGTTCTCGCGGACCAACGTCTATCTCCGTGATCGCTACACGTGCCAATACTGCGCGCGAAAGCTCCCCTCGCGCGATCTGACGTTCGACCACATCGTTCCGCGCTCACGGGGCGGGCGAAAAAGCTTCACCAACATCGTGACCGCATGCCGGCCGTGCAACACACGGAAGGGACATCGCACGTGCGACCAAGCCGGGATGTTTCCGCTCCGTGAACCGTACCACCCGAAGGCGCTTCCGCTGGCAGCAACAATTGCCGCTGAGCACGATGCGCCCGACGAGTGGATGCCGTATCTCGGTCCATACGCGACCACGTAGAGGTAGCGCTCCGCAACATCGAGCTCGGGTCAGGCCTCTTCTGCCCCCCTCGAACGGCCTGGAAAGCAATTCTTTGGCGTAACGGGAGAGGTCGCCAGCGACTAGTATTCGGCGGAGCCAAAATGCGCGTCGTCAGGGCCGAGTTTCGGTTGATGTCCACGGTCGTGGGCGGCATTTTTCTGGGTGCTTGCGGGTCGAACAACGCCAGCGTTCCCCAGGCACTCCTCGACGCGATCAACGGCCAGACGGCGCCGGCGAGTGGATACCCGGCCGGTCCCTACGGCACTCAAGTGGGCGACACGGTGAAGAACCTCTGCTTCAACGGTTGGCAAGATCCGTCCACCGCGGACTTCGATCCGACCAAGTTTCAGCAGATTTGTCTCTCGAATTTCTACAATCCGAGCGGCGACACCCCCGCGGCGGGCGACGCGGGGACGTCCGGCGCGAAGCTCTTGCTCGTCAATTCGAGCGCGCTCTGGTGCACGGCGTGTCGCTACGAATATGGGGGCTCCGGCGATCGACCGCCGCTCTCTTCCCGCCTCGCGCAACGCCAGGCCGAGGGGTTCCGCATCCTCGGCACCTTGTTCCAGAACCTGGCCGGGGCAGCCGCGGATGCGAACGACGCGAAGGCGTGGACGGAAAACTACGACATCGATTTCCCGTTCGCCCTCGACGACACGTTTCAAATGGGAATCTTCGCGTCTTCCTCGCTCGCGCCCTTCAACATGCTGGTCGACACGAAGACGATGAAGATCGTCCTCGAGATTTCCGGTGACGAAGACGCGGTGCTCTTTGGTCAGGTCGATACGTTCTTGGGGACCTCGACCCAGTGAACCGGGGCGACAGAGCGCGCGGCGGCGCGTCCTTCGGTGTCGCGACGCTCGTCGTCGCAGCGTCGTTGGCCGCAAACGCAAACGCGGTCGAGACGTCCCCGCTCGACGGCGAACCGGTGCGCCTCGACATCACCGACGCGACCAGCGTCATCTACAACGTGAACAACCGGAACACGCGCCCGGGCGACGTCGAGCGGCACATCGACGACGACTGGGGCGTCTGGTACGATCGCTTGAACGTCCAGGCGTCATGGAAGTCGTGGCAGGCCGGCCTTCGACTGGACAGCGCGCTCTTTTATTCCGCGCCGGACCCGACGAGCCTTTCTCTCGATTTGCTCCGCGAGCGACACGGCGGCGTGCTCCCCGCGACGTACACCGCGGAAGACGCGCAATTCTTCGTTCAAAAAGAGACCGAGGCGTCGCGCGAGCTCTCGACGCGCTACGTGAGCTGGCTTTACCCGGCAAAATATTACGTCGGCTACACGTCGCGCGACATCGAAGCGACGGTCGGCGATTTCTATTCGCAGCTCGGCCGAGGGCTGGTGCTCAGCGTGCGCAAGCTCGACGAGCTCTCGAGCGACACGACGATCCGCGGCGCTCGCGTCACCGGTCGCGTCAAGGTGGGGTCGTTCCGCGTTCGCATCACGGGCCTCGGCGGTGTGCTCAATCCGCTCCGGATCGACGAAGCGAGCGGGCGATACCTCGGCACGACCAAGGAGGTGACTCCTGGCTTGGTCGGCATCGCCGAAGCGGGTATGCCGCGCGCCGTACAGAGCCCGTTCGATACCGCGGCGATCCCGACGTACTCGCCGGACCAGGTCGTCGCAGGGCAGATCGAAGGCGGCACGAATTCGCTCCTCGTCGGAGTGCAAGGGTCGCTCCTCACGCGCACGTTCGTCGATCTCAACGGGACGCCGAGCGCGCTCTCGCCCGGCGCGGTCAGGAGCGCGCGCGACATCGGCACGACGAGCGTCTCGGCCACGGTTCCGGATCTCGGCGGTCACGGGGCGTTCTATGTCGAGGCCGCCCTCCAGAACCTCAGCTACCCGAGCGAGATCAACGCGACCGATCTGCCTCATTCCGGTTACGCCGTGTACGCGAGCTTGAACCTCGAGGCGCGACCGGTGACGATCACGGCCGAAGCGAAGAACTATCGTCG
>DATBBD010000557.1:0-1796 GCA_036271175.1 Polyangiaceae bacterium
ACGCAAGGCGCGTCGTCGGGGTGCACGAAGCCGAGCACGTCGACTCCGCGAGCGGCCTCGGGACTCGCGATCCCCACGAACTCGAGGAACGCCCGGTTCGCGTACGACAGCGACGTCCCCGTCGTCATGAAGACGGCTTCCGGCACCCGTTCGACGACCGAACGAAAGCGTTCCTCGGATTTTTCGAGCGACTCGAGCGCGAGTCGACGTTGCGTCACGTCGGAGAGAAACAAGATGAGCGCGTCGTTGCCGTCGAGCTCGGCGGTCGCCCCCCCGACGTCGAGGGACACCCGCTCCCCGTTCGGGCGAGTCGTCGTCACTTCGAACGTCGGCGATAGCGGCGACATCGACTCGAGTCGTTGCCGAATCGACTCTCTTTCGTTCGCAGCGCCGAGGAGCGAGAACACGTCGACTCCGCGCAGATCGCCTTCCGCGCGTCCGAGAAGGGATTGCGCGACGCGGGTCGTCCCGACGAGCTCCGGGCGCGACAACGACCCGACGACCGCGACGCCGATCCCCGCGGCATCCGCGGCCGACAATATCGTGTTTGCGAGCCACTCCTGGCTGCTTCGTTTCGAATCCCCGCCGGACGACATGACGAGCCGGGAGAACCGAATGGATCGGCTCCCGCTATTCCCTGGCCCAGCGTAGCATGCGCTCGGAGAACATCGACGCGAGTTCTGGCCACTCCGGCTCGTTCAGAATCTCGTGATACAGCGCGGGCCGAACGTCGAGTTCCTTCTCTGCGCTCCCGACTCGGGCGAAAAATCGCTTCGTGTCTTCGAGCTTCACGACCTTGTCGTCACCTGCGGCGATTCCGTACACCGGAACGCGGAGCTCGGGCGCCCTCGCTTGCGCGTCGTCTTGCGCCCGTGTGATCGCGCCGTACCAGCCCGTCGTGATGAAGTCGAAGTGGAGCGGATCGGCTTCGTAGCGCGCCGCGATCTCCCGGTCGTGCGTCAGATCGGCCCCCGCGAGACCGGACGCCCGCCGCATCGTGGGTGTCAATTTTCCGAGCACCACGGCCGCGCCGATTTCGAGAACCGAGATTCGTCTTGCGACGCCGAAAAAGGGTGACGAGAGCGCGAGCCCTGCGATGCGGTCGCGGAACGAGAACGCCGCGTGCGTCGAGACGAGCCCGCCCAAGCTGTGTCCGAAGAGGATGGGCCGGCGAACGCTCGCGAACTGCGCCTCGCTCGAGAGCGCCGAGAGCACGTCGCGGAGATCGTCCACGTAGTCGGCGACGTCGCCGATGTGTCCGCGCTCGCCGTCCGAAAGGCCGTGGCCGCGGAGATCGACTCGCCCCACGGCGATGCCTTGCTTGGCCCACGCGCCGACCACATGATCGTAGCGACCGCCGTGCTCCGCGTAGCCGTGCGTCAAGAGCACCGCGGCCCGGCATTCGCCCATTGCGGCGTCGTATCGATAGGCGAGCCGCGGGCGGCCCGCTCGTTCGAGATATCGGACCGGAGACATCGGTAGTGCCTCGGCGAACTAACCTGCGCCGCCGACCGTGTAAATGCGATTCGGGGCCTGGAGCGTCGACTTCGTGCCCTCCGGAACGACCCTATTGCCGTTCTTGTCGATGGTTTCGACCGTGAATTCGATCGCGACGTTTGCGGCGGCGGTCGTCTCGAGGCTGATGTTGAAGCCGAGCAGACCCGGGATGACCGCGGGGATGTAAGGATCGGTCAGCGGGTCGCGACCCGAGCGGTTTTGGAACTCGAAGACATGATTCACGAGGCCGATGCGCGGATCGTCGACGACGCCGTCGGTCGTCGTCGGCTTCACCGACT
>DATBBD010000558.1:0-22350 GCA_036271175.1 Polyangiaceae bacterium
CGTTGCCGACGTTCCGCCCGTTGCGGCTTTGCCGCCCGTCGACGACGTTCCGCCGGTTGCCGCAGTTCCACCCGTGGCTCCGCCGCCGTCGGTGGAGCTACCGTTGTTGCTGCTGCTGCTGCACGCCCAGATCGCCCCGGAGAGCGCGAGCGCGACCGTTGCACTGATGATGCGTCTCATGGTCGTGCTCCTCACTTGTTGGTGCTCGCCCAGACGCCCAGGATCGGGCCTCCGGCGGTGACGAGGGTCGTGTCGAGCTCCATCACGATGGAGAGCACGTTGAAGCCCGCAAAGTCGTTCGGAGCGACTCCGCCTTCCGTCGGCCCCTTGAGCGCGGCCACGAGCGTGTTCGACGTCTCAGAGCTAAGGATCGGGCAACCGTCCTCGAACGCGGGCGGCGTATTGCTGGTGGCAGTGTCGTGAACGAGCGTGGTGACGTCCTTGAATCCCGTCAGATTGAAGAAAAACGGGTCGTCGCGAACGCCAGCGTAGACCTTGACCTTGCCGTCGGAGCTGGCGAGACCGGTCGTCTTGCTCGCGTCGCCGGTGACGACCAACTTGGGGCCGACCCAGCACGAGATGGCCTGGGCCGTGGTGAACGTGCAGATGATATCGAGCGGCGTCTTCGTGGTCGCGCCGTACTTCGCTTCGCTCATCGTGTGGAACACGTACTTCACGGAGTCGGAGAACTTCTCGGTCGTCGCGACGTTCGTCCCCAGGTCCAAGACCAGATACGTCTTGGCCGCCGTGCTGCCCGTCTTCGCTACTTGCCACGCGAAGAGGTCCGTGATGTCCGCCGTCGGATCCTTGCTCGCCGCGGGACCGTCCGAGTGATCCGCTGCGAGGGCGCTCGGAGCGACCATCGCGGCGAACAACGGAAGCGTCCACCTCATCCAATTAATTGACTTCATATTGTCTCCCTCGTTCGTTCAGCCGCGGCTCTCACGAGTGCGACCAAAGCTACGCTTGCTACCTCAGTAGTGTGTATCGATCACTTCGTCTAGTTCGACACCGACACGCGCGACGTCGATTCGTGCTTTTTTTCGGCGCGACAAATGGCCTCACGCGATGACCTGTCGACCGCGTACCGACTATGGAGTGCTATTGCGAGCTGTAAGGTCACGTCGCTTTTCGACACGTACGAATGAACTACGCACGGTCACCACACTCAGATTTGAGGATTTCTGCGCATCGCTTGCGAGGTCGTTCGCGACCACGAAGAGCCAACGAGAACCGCGATTCTGAGACGCACGACCATGTCACTTTGCTCGCGATCCGTGACACGATCGGGACCGAGCGCCGCGCCTCCGAGGTCGCCCGTTTTGCGGCAATTACTGCCGATTCGGCCCCATGCATGCCACTGACTCTCGACATCGTGGCATGCTCGATCGCTCTCTCAGCACGCTCGAGCGACGCCTGACAGCACGTGGATCATGGGAGCGGGCCCCGCGCGTCGATCAGTGGCCGAGCGCGACTCGGCCATTTTTGCCCCGCAACTGGGACTTCTCTGGGGCGATTATCAGTCGCGCACGTGTGCGACTTCGGCGTCGCTCGATCAGAAAATCGCGACAGTGGGATCATGCGCGCGGGTTCGATGCGCTCGTTCCTACGCACCGAACCTGTGTGTCGAAACGATCCAATCTCGACGCTGCCTCACTGATCCTTTTTTGCAGAGAGAACTTCTGACCAGCGAGTCGGTCATGTAAAGGCGGGGCGCGTCACCCTCGAGCTCAGCGAACTGAGCGACGGCGCCTGTACGACGATGAACGGACGGCGCTGCGTCGACACAGTCGGCCGCGCGGCGAACGGCGCATTCCGACGCTGCCCTCCGGCGGCTACTACCCGGCGCTGGTCGGCCCGAGAAGACGCGCGCGCTCTTTCACGAAGCTGTTCCAGAGAAGATCGCTGTAGTAGAGGGGCGCGTGGTCGGTGAGCGGCGTGATGGGTTCGGCGAGAAAGCCGATTTTGATTCGCCCGCACACGTCGAACCATGAGCGAAAGAGATTCTCGAACTCGCCGGCCAGCTGCGCCTCGAGCGCGAGCCCGTCGTAGAGCTTGCTCGTAGGATTCGCATTCGACGGCGCATTCGCCGCGGCAGGTGCGATCTCCGGATCCGGGTAAGCGCCGTCGTCTTCGTATTCGAGGTACTTGAGATCGCCCACGTGCTCGTAGCCGATGAGCGGGAGCGCGAAGGGCACGTGCGGAACGATGTCTTGATGATGGACGACCCGATAGTGCGGAATGTCGCTCGACGCGAATGCTTGAGCGAACGCGAGATTGCCGACACGCGGCGAGCCGAAGGTGTAGAGCGCCTGCACGTTGCCGATCGCGTACGCCGCGAGCGTCGAGATCGCGGCGCCCAGGCTATGTCCGGTGAACCACAGCTTGAGCGCCGGCGCGGCACGCCCCTCGCCCGACTTGCGCAGGCGCTCGGCGAGATAGCTGCGAAGCCCAGGGTCGTCGGGGCCGTTGTCCGAAAGGAGCAAATCCGTCGCGACCGAGAAGCCCTGGTGAACGCGCACGTCGCCGCCGCTCCACGAGACCATGTTCGCCTCGAAGTCGGTGAGCCAGTTGGTCAGCGACGTCGGCAGCGTACCGCGGAACGACACGATGCCGACCTCGCCGTTGTCGACCACGTAGCACTGGAGCGGATCCTTGATGCCGCGCACGCCGGGCACGAGCGTCGCATCGCGGAGAATCACCTTCACGACGGGTTCTCTCGGCGGCCCGCCGGACGCCGATGGAATGGTACGGAAGAGGCGCTTCAACGGCGGCGTGATCTGCGCGACCACCTCTGCGGCGGTGGGTCGATTCGCGTACGCCAGAAATGCGGCATCCGAGAGGTACCAGCCGTTCAACGCCTGGAATCGATCGGTGCTCGTGATGAACGACGCGAACTCGGCATCACGGAAGAACCCATATCGATAGCGCTCGGTGGTCGAATCGAAGCCGTCGGTTCCGAGCGACGGGTCGACGTCTTCGACGCCCGGGCTCAGCTCGATGAGGTTTCGAACGTCGCTGATCTTCGGAACGGCCTTGAGTCGTGGCTCCATCGTGACCTCGCGCGGCTTGCCGGGCGTCGTGCACGGCGCGGCCTCGACGTCGGATGGGAACACGGCGCTCGACCGCCGGTCGATAGTCACCGCGACGTGAGCGGATCGGTCGTCGAATGCCGGACGGTTTCCGACAGCGGCAAGAGCGCCTCCCGCTCGAGTCGACCGTCCGTCGGTTGTCGCCCTGGGCGGTAAGTTACGTCGACAAAACGAAAACGGCCGCCCGTGGAGAGCGGCCCTTTCGCGAATCGATGCGATTCAACTCGATTCGACGCGCGCGACTCAGTTCAGTCCAACGACGAAACTGAGGCTGGTGGTGCCGCTGCCGCCGATGTTCAAGGTCTGGAAGGTCTTCGCACCCTCCACCTGGTAGTCGCCCGCGGTGCCGGTAACTTGCTTGTAGCAGTCGAGGATCTGCCGAACGCCGGTGGCGCCGACGGGGTGTCCGGCGCCGATGAGGCCGCCGCTCGGGTTGATGGGATGGTCCCCGTCGATCTCGATGACGCCCTCTTCTACGGCCTTCCAGCTCTCACCGGGCTTGGTGATGCCGAAGTGGTCGATGGCCATGTACTCGCTCGTCGTGAAGCAGTCGTGCGTCTCGATACCGTCGACGCCGTTCACGTCGGCGATGCCGGCGCGCTTCCAGGCGTCGGTGATCGTCGTGCGGACGTGCGGCAAGACGTATTCGGCGTCCTTGCTCTCGGCGACCTTGTCCACGAACCGCAGGCGCGACGTGTGATGGCCCCAGCCCTTGATGCGTGGAATCGAGTCGAGCTTGACACCGCGATCCTTCGCGTACTTCTCGGCGTATTTTCGCGACGCGAGGAACACCGCGACCGAGCCGTCCGTCACCTGCGAGCAGTCGGAAATGCGAACGCGCCCGCCGACCGCCGCGTTGAACGCGTCGTGCGTGCAGGCGTGTGCCTTGTTCATGTACCAGGTGCGGGTCTGCGCGAGCGGGTTCAACTTGGCGTTCGCGTAGTTCACGGCCGAGATCCCGGCGAGGTACTCGTCTTTCAAGCCGTATCGCTTGTCGTACTCGTCACCGAGCTTCCCGAAGAGCTTAGGAAACGGAAATTCGATGCCCTTGGCTTCCTGCTCGTACCAGGCGGCCGTTCCGAGGTAGTCGCCGCCTTCGGACGCGGGCACGGTTTTCATCTGCTCGATGCCGACGACGCAAGACAGGTCGTACCAACCAGCTTGAATCTCGGCGAGGGCAGCGAGGAGAGCGATGCTGCCGGACGCGCACGCCGCTTCGTGACGCGCGGTGGGCACGCCGCTGAACGCCGGATCGACCTCGACGAAGAACGCGCCGAGGTGGCCCTGCTTGCAATAGAGCTCCGCGGCGAAGTTACCGACGTGGCCGACCTCGACGTCCTTCGGATCGATCGACGTCGTTTCGAGAGCACCGAGGACGCCTTCGCGCATGAGCGCCGCGAAGTGCTTCTTTTCCTTGGTCCAGTTGCGCGCAAAATCGGTCTGATATCCCCCGAGCACGAATACTTCGGAATTGGACATGGGTATCTCCTAAAGAGGGAGGTGGCTCAGCCGGCGACGAAGAAACGGCCGATGTTGCCGTGCGGGTTCGCGTAGAGGCGCTTGGTGCTTCCCTTGGCGTCCGCGAGGAGCTTCGGCACGGGGAGCTTGGCTTTTTCGATCATGGTCACGATCGGCGCGATGCCAATGGTGTCGACGAGCACGCTTGGAGGCGCCCAGTTGAAGCCGAAGCCCATGATGTCGTCGATGCCGTCGATGGTGTCCGTCACTTCGCCGACTCGATGGAAGGCGTAGCTCACGTAACCTGCGACGACCTTGCGAGCGAGCGCGGCCCACTCGCCCGGTGCGTCCACGAACACGGCCATCGCTTCCTTGTAGCGACCGTCGTGGGTGAGCTTCGCGATCTTGTCGATGAACGAGAGATCGGGGAGCTTCACCTCGGCGAGCGGCACGTAACGGCCCGTCTTCGGGTCGAGCACGAGCTTCGCCTTGTTCTCGGTGCGGAAGAACCCGCGCCCGCTCTTGTTGCCGAGCGTCCCGGAGTCGATGAGCGACGCCATGTAGGCCGGCAGCTTCAAGGTCGCGTGCGCTTCGTCGGTCGAATTCTTGTGGATATTGTCGACGATGGCGCGGTGAATGTCCCATCCGACCAGGTCGATGGTCGCGAGCGGCGCCAGCGCGCGCCCGGTGTACGGGCCGACCAGCTTGTCGACGAGCAGCGGGCCGTGCTCTTCGGCGAGCTGTGCGGCTTCGTTCAGCACCTTGAAGCCGATGCGGTTTCCCGCGAACCCGGGTGTGTCCGCGGTGCGGATCATCACGCGGCCGAGGCGCTTGGTGGCGTAGACATCGACGAAGTCGGCGAGCTTCGGGTCGGTGTCTTTGCCGCTGATCAGCTCGGTTCCGACGATGACGTTCGGGGGGTTGAAGAAGTGAAGCCCGAGAAAGTGCTTCCGGAACGACTCGCTGCGACCCGTGGCAAGCGCGTTGATCGACAGGCCGCTGGTGACCGTGCCGATGATCGAGTCGGGGCGACGGAATTTATCGACCTTCTCGAAGATGCCTTGCTTGATCTCGAAGTCCTCGGTGACGGCTTCGAAGATCAGGTCCGCCTTCGAGACCGCGGCTTCGAAGTCCTTGTCGTAGTCGCCGGTGTCGACGCGCGTCGCGACCGTGCTCGATCGCACGGCGTCGACGGCGGACTTCAACCCTTCGTCCGCTTTCGCCTTCGACCGCGCGAGGAACGTGACGCGCGGGACGTCGGTCGTGAAGAGGGCACCACTGCCGTAACCCATGGCACCGTTGGCGCCGAGGACCACGACGTGCTCGATCTTGCGGCTGCCGAGGATATCGTTCAGCTCCGATCTGCTGCGAGGCTTGAGACTCATGAGAACTCCTTCGACGTCGCCGCCGGTTACCCGGTCGGCGCGTTTACATCTTTACAAATGACGCCCAGAGCGAAACAGGACATAAGCGCGAGGAATGCCGCAGTCTAGCCGTTTTGAAGGCAAGCGCACGTTGACAACGGCATTTACAACGTCAATGGGAGGGGGCGTTGGAGTACGGCGGTACCGGCGTGACGCCCCGACTGAAACGCTCCCGCGGTTCCAAAGTTGGCACGCGCGGAAATCACGCGGGCTCGGGCGCTGGGAGCGATCGGCGTGAACGAAACCATCACACCACTCGTCCCGCCGCTCTCGGCGGCCGAGCTTCCACCCGTGGGCGGCGCGATCGGTTCCGAGCCGGAAGACTTCATCGTCGATGAAGTGCCGCTCTACGCGGCGTCGGGTCAGGGCGAGCATCTGTATGTCCGGATCAAGAAGCGCAACCTGACGACGCGCGATGCGGTTCGTCGCATCGCCGAAGCGGCCGGCGTGCACGAGCGCGACATCGGCGCGGCGGGCATGAAGGACAAGCACGCCGTCACGACTCAGTGGCTCTCGCTACTTGCTCGCGGCGCGCGCGCTCCCGAGACGTGGTCGCTCCCCGACGGACTCGAAGTGACCGAGGCGACGCGACACGGGAACAAGCTCCGCACGGGGCACTTGCTCGGCAATCGGTTCCGGATCCGCATCGTCGGTGGCGCTCCGGACGGCGTGGAGCGCGCGACTCGCATCGCCCGGCGCATCACGACTCGCGGAATGCCGAATTCGTTCGGTGCGCAGCGCTTCGGTTTCGACGGCGACAATCTTGCCGCCGCGTTCCGGTGGCTCGATCGCGAGGTGCGGGCCGGCAAGAAAGGGACGATCCCCCCGTTCGAACGGAAGCTCTACTCGAGCGTCGTCCAATCCGACGTGTTCAATCGTTACCTCGTCGCGCGCGTAGCCGAGGGGCTCGATCGACCGATCGCCGGCGAGGTCGTTCGACTCGAAGGAACGTCGTCGCTCTTCGTGGTCGACGAGCCCGAACGCGAGGCGCCGCGGTGGGCGGCCAGGGACATCCACCCCTCCGGGCCCATCGTGGGACCGAAAATGAAGCCGGCGCGCGACCGCGCGTTGGCACTCGAAGAGGTCGCCATGAAGGAGGCTCGACTCGACGCAGACCTTTCCGCACACCTCGGGCGTTACGCGGATGGAACCCGGCGCGACGTGCTCCTTTTCCCGAAGGAGTTCAACGTGGCGGCCGCGGCGGACGGCGCGCTCTTGCTCGAGTTCTTCTTGCCGACGGGCAGCTACGCGACGGAGGTCGTCCGCGAGCTGACACGCCATCCCTTTTTCGGGAAGAGCCGCCCGAACGAGTCCATGTCCCCCGCCTGAGCGGCGCGGTATAGTGAACATCTATGCAGAACACCGACCCGGCGTTCGTGCGCGACTTCAACGACGAGAAGATCGAAGCGCTCATCGAGATGATGTTCCTCGCGGCAACCGCCGACGGCGAGCTCAGCGCCGCCGAGCACGTCGAGTTCGTCCGTGGAGTCGAGACTCTGACGTCGCGAATGATCACCGGTGACGACCTGGACGCGTTACTCGCGCGCTCGAAGAAGCTCCTCGACGAGGCGGGCCGGCCCGCGCGTCTTGCCGCCGTGAAGGCGCGCCTACCCGATCTCTCCGCGCGAAAGTTGGCGCTCTCGATGGCGATTCAAATCACCGCCGCCGACGGCATCGTGCGCACGAGTGAACGCGAGCTCATCCTCGAAACGGCCGAGGCGCTCGGCATCGACGGCTCGGCCGCTGCAGATCTGGTACGCGACCTCAGCGCCTGACGCGCCACGCCGGCGTTCCCGAAATGCGGCTCGCATGCGATGCTGCGCGCCGTTCTTCCGTTCCACGAGAGGAAAAGCACATGGGCGACATGATTGAGTTCGCGCGACCCGATGGAAAAACCTGTCCCGCGTATGAGGTCGTGCCCGACGCCGGCCGAAGCGCGCCCGGCATCGTGGTCATCCAGGAATATTGGGGATTGAATCCTCAGATCAAAAAGACCGGCGATCGCGTCGCGGCGCTCGGGTTTCGTGCGCTGGTTCCGGATCTCTTCCGCGGCAAAATCGCCAAAGACAGCGACGAAGCGACGCATCTCATGCAAGGGCTGAACTTCGGCGATGCCGCCTCGCAGGACATCGCCGGTGCCGTCGCGTATCTCAAGAAAGACTCACCGAAGGTCGCCGTCGGCGGCTTCTGCATGGGCGGCGCGCTCGCGATCCTCGCGGCGTTGCACGTACAGGGATTGGACGCGGGGTTTTGCTACTACGGCGTTCCGCCGGCCGCGTTCGCCGATCCGTCGAAGATCACGATCCCGATGATTTACCACTTCGCGACGCACGACGATTGGTGCAACGCCGACGTCGTCGGCGCCCTGGAGAAGGCCATCGCGAAGTGTCCGGCGCCGCATCCGCTCTACCGGTACGACGCTCAGCACGCGTTCATGAACGAAGCGCGCCCCGAAGTGTTCGCCCCTGAAGCCGCCAAAACGTCCTGGGACCGAACCGTCCAGTTCTTGAAGGCGTCGCTGCACTAACCAAAACCAACGCGTCACGAGCTCGACTCATTCCCGAGAATTCTCGCGAATTCCGGCGAAAAAACGGCCTCGGGTGCCGTTGACCGGCACGGGTTCGAGTGCCATGTTGCACACATCATGAGTCAGCCAGTTTGGGGCGTTCAAGGTTACGGCCGAGATGCGTCGTCGCTCGTCGACCGGCGGTCGCGGTTCATCGTCCGCACGTACAATCACCTGTTCGGCGCCATCGTCGCGTTCATCGCGATCGAGTTCGCGCTATTCACGAGCGGCGCAGCGGCGGCCATCGCTCGCGTCACTCTCAGCGGAAACTGGCTCCTGGTTCTGGTGCCCTTCATGCTGGTGAGCTACCTGGCGAGCCGGTTCGCGTACTCGTCGCCGTCGCGCGGCGCTCAGTACGCGGGGCTCGCCGCGTACGTCGTCGCCGAGGCGCTCATCTTCGTGCCGATCCTGTTCATCGCCGAGCGGGTGGCTCCCGGCGCGATTCAAAGCGCGGGCATCGTGACGATGCTCGGGTTCGCGGGCCTCACCGGCGTCGCGTTCGTCACGAAGAAGGACTTCTCGTTCCTGCGCGGCGTCGTGCTGTACGGCTCGATCGTCGCGATCATCGCGGTCGTGGCAGGGGCCATCTTCGGGTTCCAGCTCGGCACGTTCTTCTCGGTGGCCATGGTCGGGCTCGCCGGCGCCGCCATCCTGTACGACACGTCGAACGTCCTGCACCGGTTCCCGGAAGATCGTTACGTCGCCGCCGCCTTGCAGCTCTTCGCGTCCGTCGCGCTCATGTTCTGGTACGTCCTCCGTATCGTGATGAGCCTCTCGAATTCGCGAAACTAACGTAACGCCGCGACTTGGGAGCAAGTCGAACCCCGGGACCCGCTGTCCCGGGGTTTTTCTCTTTTGTCGGCGCGCTCAGCTCGGTTTTCGAACCGACACGCTGCCCGTCGAGACGGCGGCGATACGTACCGCCACTTCTTCGATGGTGCGATCTCCGACGAGGATCGGCACGCGGCGGAGCGGGCCGTCGGCCCAGAGCGTAGCGAGACCGTGAACGACCGACCACGCCGCCAAAATGAACTCGCTGAGCTCGACGTCGAGTTGGTTCGCCTTCAGCGCCGCGTCCGCCGTTGCGCTGAGCAGCGTAAAGCTGAGCTGTCCGGCCTCGTCGACCTCGGGATGCTCCGTCCATCCTCCGGGATCGCTCCGGAACATGACGCGGAATCGGCCCGGGTGGTTCACCGCGAACCGAACGTAAGACACGCCGAGGCTCTCGAGCCGCGCCACGGGTCCGGCTTTCGTGAGGTTCTGGAGCTGCTCGGTATAGAGCTCGCGGAACCCCTCCTCGGCGACGGCCGCGAGGAGCGCGGTGCGCGTCGGAAAGTGATGGTACGGCGCGCTGTGCGTGACGCCCGCGCGACCTCGCGCAACGTCAAGCGCGACACGTCCCCCTCTTCCGCGAGCTTGATCGCCGTGGTGATACGTCCGTCGAGTCGGCTTGCGCCCACGGCGCGACTTGGCCATCGCCGCGCCATGCCATGCGTCTCGAAGAGCTGCGTTCCGTCTTCGGTGTGAGCTTGGAAGTGCACGCCGCGTTGATGCATGTGGCTCGCGGCGCCGATCAACTCGACGTCGTACGGCATCGCATACGACGCGGTCGTCGTGCTCGCACCGGGCGGCACCGTGACGCCGATGTCGTGGAACTCGAGCCCCGCGTTCGGGCAATCGACGGTCTCCGCGGATGGGCTGCGAGCCGTTATCGCAAAGTGACGAGCTCTTCGGCGGCGGTCGGGTGAATCGCGACCGTCCGATCGAAGTCGGATTTTTTCGCGCCCATCTGGAGCGCGACGGCGAACCCCTGGAGCATCTCGTCGGCGCCGAGCCCGATGGCGTGCACGCCGACGACGCGCTCGTCGGGGCCAACGGTGACGAGCTTCACGACGGTCTTCGGTTTTCGCTCGCTCACCCCGTAATACAGATTCGTGAAGCGTCGCGAGTACACCTTCACTGCGGCGCCGTATTCTTCGAGCGCCTGTTCCTCGCTCAAGCCGACGCTGCCGATGGGCGGATGACTGAACACGACGGTCGGGACGTTCCGGTAATCGAGATGCGCGCCCGATACGCCGCCGAACACGCGATCGGCGAGCTTGCGACCCGCGGCGATCGCCACCGGCGTGAGCGAGATCCGTCCCGTGACGTCCCCGAGCGCATACACGGACGGCGTGCTCGTGTTCTGAAATTCGTCGACGACGATGCGCCCCAATCCGTCGACCGCCACGCCGATGTCGTCGAGACCGAAGCCCGACGTGTTCGGCGCGCGGCCCACCGCCCAGATCACCTGGTCGAAAGAACCGAAGCGTCGTCCGTCGCACAGCGAAACCGCGATGCCGTCCGTGTCGCGGTCGAGCCGTGAAACGTCGCAGGTCTCGGCGAAGACGACGCCCGCGGCTTCCATGTGCTCCCGAAGCTCTTTACCGAGCAGGCGATCGAAGCCGCGCAAGAGCGCGTCGTGGTGAATGAGAAGCGTCACCTTCGTCCCGAGGGCCGCGAGCACGCCGGCGAACTCGACGCCGATATAGCCGCCGCCTACGATCGCCGCTCGCGCCGGCTGTCGCTCGATCTCGAAGAACCCGTCGGACGTGACGCCGAGTTCGCCGCCCGGCAACGGCGGACGGATCGGATGGCTGCCGGTCGTCACCAAGACGTGCTCGGCGCGAAAGCGCTCGCCGTCGACGTCTAAGGTGTGAGCGTCGATGAAGCGCCCGTATCCGTTGATCAGTCGGACACTCTCGCTGGCCAGATTGCTGCTGTAAACGCCGTTCAAATATTCGACGTACCGATCGCGATTGTGCTTCAAGCGCGACCAGTCGAACTTCGGCGCGGCAACGTCGAATCCGTAAGCGGCCACGTCGTGGAACGACTCGGCGATCGACGCCGCGCACCACATCACCTTCTTCGGCACGCACCCGACGTTCACGCACGTGCCGCCGATGCGACCAGCTTCGATAAGAGCGACCTTCGCGCCGTGTGCGCGCGCACGCCTGGCCGACGCGACGCCACCACTTCCGCCGCCCAGAACCAGATAATCGAAGTGTTCCATCGGTTTCTCGCAAGAGAACACATAGCGCTGTCCGGTGGAACTGCACTCCCGTTTCTTGTTGGTTTTTCGCGCGCCGTTCTACCGTTTCGAACCGCCGACATGTGGACGCCGTTTTTCGCCGGATCCTGCGCGTCGCCGCCGCCGTCGCGATCCCGCCGGCTCGCCGCGCTCGCGATCGCGTTCGTCGCGTTCGCATTGAGCGGCTGCGCGCGCGAGGTGTTCCCGCCGTCGCTCCCCGGCTCGCCCACGGCGCGCGACGTCGAGCTGGCGCGGGGTTCCGCGCCGTTGCCGCTCCCGAAGCGACGCGGTCACCGTGGTCTCGCCAGTCTGTCGATTCCGGACGGCGAAGCGTGCCTCTCGTGGCTCTCCGAGCACGACGTTTCGTATCGGACCTTGAGCCCGAGACCCGGAGTCGACACGCCGGTCGCAATCACCGGACCGCTCGGCGGCGTGCGCTACGAAAGCGGCGGCCGCACGACGCTCATCTGCGATTGCCGTCTCGCCGTCACGCTCGATTGGCTCGCGCCCGAATTGCGCTCGTTCGGCATCACCGAAGTGCATCACTCCGGCGCTTACGTGTATCGCACGACGCGGAAGGGCGGCCCCAGCTTGCACGCACTCGGCCTCGCGATCGACGTTCACCAGCTCCGCATCGACAATCGACGATTCGACGTGGAGCGCGACTACGCGCGCGGCACCGGCAAATCGTGCGCAGAAGACTCACCGACCCTGAACCGGCTCGCCTGTGAGCTCGACCGTTCGGGGTTCTTCAGAGAGGTTCTCACTCCCGATGATGATTATGATCATCGCAATCACCTACATCTGGCGATCTCGCCGCTCTAAAGACCCGAGCGCAGCGGTCGTCGACGCGCCCGCGACGTAGTTCGGAATGCATCTTGAGATAGCCGTTTGGGGTTGGGGCCCCAAACCGGGGAGTGGGCCCCCGATCCGATTCACTCGGTCGGGGCGAGGGGCAGAGCCCTTCGAAGACACGTCACGAAGAGTACCCATCTCACTCGTGAGATGGGCTCGAGATTTAGGGGGCACCTGTTGCGAAGTGCGCGGCGATGATTCTGGCGGTGAACGTCGCGCGGAGATAGAAGCCGCGCGGCAACGTCGCGAACGGCACACCGTCGGCGTCGACGCCGCGACGGCGCGCGTGCGAGTCGGCGGCTTTGGGGCGGACTTGTAGAAAGCGGCCGAGGTGACCGGTGACGGCTTCGACGTCACCGCGGCCGATGATGCCGGCGAGCTCTTCCCAGTCGAACTTGAGGGACGCTTCGTCGTCGGCGCTCGGGCTCCAGAGGAGGGGTGAGCCGATCCGGCGCTTTTCGACGAGGAGACTTCGATCCCCTTCGACCGGAATGAAGAGCACGCGCGCGAGCTTTTTCCGCACGAGCGACGACTCCCATTCGACGTCGCCGATGCGCGAAATGTCGATGGTACACACGAAGGTCGACTCGCACGGCGTTCCGTCGGCGCGAACGGGAATGGTCTTCAGTTCGACGGCGAGCGATTCGAAATCCGGCGCGGGGCGCGAGCTCGCCGTCGCGCCGAGCGCCGTTTCGAGGAGTTGCCCGGAAAACCCCTTTGCGCGCCGGAGATCGACCGGCGCGATTTTGCCGAAACTCGCCGCGAGCTCGCCCAAGGTCATGCCGGCGAGATCTTTCGCGCGCGCGAGGAGCTCGCTTTCCGTCGCGGGCGGCGAAGCAGGCGAGGAGCGGGTCATCGCGAACCGGAGTGGCGCGAAATCGGGCTCAGCCGAATCGGATCGAAAACGGCATGAGCGCGAGCACGCGTTCGCTCGAAAAGTGCTCGGCGAGGGACAGCGGCACGGACAAGGTTTCGGCGAGCGCGCCGGGCAACGAAAAGCCAGGCTGCGCGTGTTCGGCCGCGCCCCAGGCGAGGCGGACCGGAAAGCGACGCCGCGACGACGGCGGGCCGGCGAGCGCGAGCGGCGCGGTGACCGCGAGTCCGAGGACGGAGCGGACCTTCGCGAGCGCCGCGACGAGGCCTCCGGTTTCGTCGACGAGGCCGATCGCGAGCGCTTGGCGTCCCGTGTAGACGCGCCCTTGCGCCACCTTGTCGATCTCTTCGACGCTTTTCTCGCGCCCCTCGGCCATGCGGGCGACGAAGTGGCGATAGTGAGCGTCGATGTCGCGCTCGAGCTTTTCCACTTCTTCGTCCGAGAGCCCCCGCGACTCCGAGAAGAAGCCGGAGTGCAGCCCGCGCGCGACGACTTCCTTGCGAATGCCGAGCTTCTCGTACAGCTCGGCGAGCTCGAATTTGCCGCCGACCACGCCGATCGAGCCGGTGAGCGTCGCGCCCGACGCGAGGATCGGAGTCCCTTTGATGCCTGCGACGAAGTAGCCGCCGGACGCTGCGACGTCGACCATCGAAACGACGATGGGTTTCTTCGCGCGAGCGAGACTGAGCGCGCGCCACATGACGTCGCTCGAGAGCGCGCTGCCGCCGGGAGAATCGACCCGGAGCAAGATCGCGCGCACGCGGGGATCGTCGGCGACCGCTTTGACGTCGCGCACGAAATCGCGCGAACCGGTGGAGCGAACGCCGGGACCCGACCCGTTTCCGCCGCTCTTGATGTGACCTTTGACCTCGAGGAGCGCGATCTTCGTCGGCCTGCCGGAGCCGACGAGGTGCGTCGAGAGCTTCATGTACGACCGGAGCTCGAGCGGGCGAAACGGAACGACCTCGGATTTCAGCGCCGTTTCGATCTCGTCCAGGTAGAGCACGCGATCGACGAGCCCGAGCTCCTTCGCGTCGTCGGCCATGAACGGACCGCGATCGAGGTGCTCTCGGACGACCTGCGCGTCGAGACGTCGCGACGCGGCGATCGCAAGGACGACCTGGTCGTACAGATCGCCGACCAAGGCCTCGGTCATTTCGCGATTCGCGGGCGTCATGTGCGGCTCGGTGAACGTCTCGCGCATCGACTTGTACTTGCCGCGCGCCGAAAACCACGCGCGCACCCCGACGCGATCGAGGAGCCCGCGAACCAGCAGCACCTCGGAACGGATGCCGGTGACGTTCAGCGCGCCGCCCGGCGAGAGCACGATCTCGCTCGCGCCGAGCGCGGCGGCGTATTCGGCGAGCGCGCACTCTTCGAGATAAACGATGACGCGTTTGCCCGCGTCGCGAACGCGCCCGAACGCTTCACGAAGTTCTTCCGCACGAGCCAGCCCGAGCGCGAGCGGTCCGAGCTCGACGAGAACGATTTTGACCCGCGGATCGCGACGCGCGCGGTCGAGGGCGCCGGTCACGTCGAGGAGCGACGGGCCGCCCTGGCCGCGCGCCATGCCGAGCAGCGAACGAGCGCCGCCCTGATCGGGGAGGCTCCCGTGCACCTTGAGACGGAGCACGTTGTAGCCGCGCACGACGAGATAGAGCCGTCGAAGGCAAAAGCGGAGCGCGCGAAACGGGAGCAGCACGAGTCCGAGAAGAAGCCGAATCACGAGAGCCATGGTACACCTCGAATCGTGCCCGTCGAGCGCCCTCACCGGCATTCGCGGAGTGGTTCGGGGCTTCGTCGAACGCTGCGCGCGCATGGCATGCGACTGGTCGTCGTCGCGCTGGTCGGCGCCGCGTGCGTGACCGCTCCGCCCCGTCTCGCGTCGGCCGAAACGTCCGCCCCGACCGCCGTGTACGCGAAGACTCGCTTCGTCTGGATCCGGCGCGAGCCGAGCTGGAGCTCGCCGTGGCTCGGGTATCTCTGGATCGGCGGTTCCGTCGCACTCGCGAGTCCGCGCCCCATTTACGCGCGCGGTTGCGATCGCTGGTACGCGGTGCTCCCGCGCGGCTTCGTTTGCGTCGACGAACGGCGCGCGACGTTGAACGCCTCGGATCCGGAATACGTCGCGGTCGCGTCGCACGCGCCGAACTTCGAGTCTCCGACGCCGCACCGGTACGCCGAGTCGCTCGGCACGCCGGTGTATTTTTCGCTTCCGACCGACGGCGAAGAACGCGTTCGAGAGCCGGATCTCGACGTCCGTCAGGGGTTTCTTTCGAGTGCCTCGGCGGGAGGCGCACGAGACACGTCGATCGCCGGCGTGGATCTGACGGCAGCGACGGTCGACGCCGTCCCGTTCTCGAGCTTGCCTGCCGACATTCAGGTGCAAAGGAACGCGCTCCCGCACGGCGCGACCGTCGCGTACACCGACGAATATCGGTATGGCGGTCGGTCCTGGCTCCTCACGTCGGACTTCAGCTGGGTGCCGAAGGATCGCGTGCGCCCGTACGCGCCGTCGTCATTTCAAGGCGTCGCGCTCGACGAAGCGACGCGCCTGCCGCTCGCTTTTTTTCGCGAACGCGATCGACCCGCCTTTCGGCGCACCGAGCACGGCGACTTCGAGAGCACAGAGGAAGGGTTTCGCCGGCTCGCATCGGTCACGCTCACCGGACGAAAGGAAACCGTGGGCGCCGCGACATACCTCGAGACGGCGCGCGATGGGCTGTGGGTGCTCGCGGCGGACGCCGTCGTACCCGTGCCGTCCGAACGAACCCCATGGGGCGCGCGAGTCGGCGAACCGGACGCGTCGCGCTTGCGTCCGATCGGCAGAGCGACCTGGATCGAAGCCAGCGTCTACGGCGGTTGGCTCATCGCATACGAAGACACGCGCCCCGTCTTCGCGACGATGATCTCGCCCGGACGTGGCGGGGCGGCGTCGAAGGGCCGCGACACAATCAAGACGGCGTCCACGCCCGTCGGTCGCTTCAATGTGTCGGGGAAATTCGTGACCGCGACGATGGACGCACGCGGCGGCCTGAGCCACGCAGAGGTCCCGTGGACGCAAAACTTCTCGGGGCCGCACGCGATCCACGCCGCGTACTGGCACGACGCCTGGGGCGAGCGCGCGAGCGGGGGCTGCGTGAACGTGTCGCCTCACGACGGCAAGTGGCTCTTCGACTTCAGCGAACCCGAATTACCGCGCGGCTGGTACGGCGTGCGTTCGGACGCGAGCGCAGGCGGCTCGACCATCGTGATGATTCATCGGTGAATTCGCGGCGATGAGCGAGTGCGACACCGCCGCACCGCGGCTCACAGGGTCCCACGAAAATCGAGCACCTCGCGGCGCGACTCCGCCCTGTCGGATAACGTCTATTGGTTGGCCATCGATCGCAGAACGACGGTGAGCTCCACGACCATCGATGACAGAGCCGCTCGATCCTCAAAAGCTGTTGGACATGCTGTTCGCCCTGCGTGCGGAGCGCGACGCCGCGACGTCGGCCCTCGAGCGCCTGGAGCGCGAATCGATGAACGAAAGGAGCCTGCTCGAGGAGGAGCAGAACCGCTTCGTTTCTCGCATCATCGACGCCCACGACCGCGAGGCCACGCGGCTACGCCTCGAGCTGTCCGAATCGCGCGCCAGCATCGAAAAGCTCGAGCAAAAGGTCGAACGTCTGTGGGCCGAGCTCACGATCGCCCGTTCGATGCTCAGCGATGCACTCGACACCACGTCGACGGCGCCGCCGCGGTTCGCCAGCGCCGAGCCGCCGACCGCGACGTACGAGCCGCCGACGCCCGTGCGACAGAGTGGAATCGTGAATCGGCGCGGGCCGACCGTCCGATGGAGTGCGCCGCCGGCCGCAGCCGCGAACGTGCTCGGTCGCCGTAGCGCAAAAGACGATCCGCCGTCGTCCGAGTAGACGAAGCGGGAAGCCACCTCGTAAACCGCCTGCGCCCCCTCGCTACGGTTTCTGAGATAGCTTCTAGAAACCGAGCTGCTTTTTGCGATCGTCGGCGCCGGGGAAGGAGTCGCCGGTCTCGTTGATGACCGGAAGCTTCTTCGACTTCTCCGCGTTCACCTGAACCCACTCGCGCTGATTGTCGGGCAGCTGGGACTCGTCGTAGATGGCCTCGACGGGGCACTCTGGAACGCAGGCGCCGCAATCGATGCACTCATCGGGGTCGATGTAGAGCATCTCGTCGTCCGCGTGGAAGCAATCCACCGGGCAGACAGCGACACAGTCGGTAAAGCGGCATCTCCTGCAGTTTTCAGTGACGACAAAGGCCATCGGTTCCTCGTGGCGCGGCGATTAGCCGGTAATTCGCGCGACCATAATCGCCCCGCGGCATCCAGGCAACCTCCGAAGGAGAACGAATCCGCGGGCAAACAGCGAAAATCCCCCGATTCGCTGGGCGGCCTTATCGGGTCGCGGGGTCGCGCCCGACGCGCTCCCAGTTCCGCCGGAAGCCCATCGCGACGTACAGCAGCGCGGGAACGAGCGCGATGAGCCACCAAACGAGACCAACCGCGGCGCCGTAGGGAGGGACGAGGCTCGCCGGCGCATTCAAATCGAACTCCGGCGCGAGCGTGGAATGGATGATCGTCGGGTAGAGGCCCGCCGCGGCGGCACCGAGGATCCCGATCGCAACGAGCGACGACCCGATGAACGCGCGCCGATCTCGGCCGGCGCGGAAGCCGCTGAGCCAGAGTGACGCGCCCGCGACGAGCACGGCGATTCCGAGCCACCCCGGAACGCGCTGCAGCAGGTTGGCGAGAAGACTGGGACGGACGAAGTGCGTCTCGATGGTGACGATGACGAAGAGCGCCGCGGCGACGAACGCCGAGTTTCGCTCGGCCGCCAGGCAGCGCACGCGCAACGAACCGCCCGTGCGAGCGGCGAGGAACGTGGCGCCGTACGCAGCGAGGAACACCGACGAGAGGAGCCCGACGCTCAGCGTGTAAAAGTCGATGAGCCCCACTTGCCCCGTCGGCAGGAAATCCGTGAAGAGCGCGAGCGTGAAGCTTCGATTCGCGTCGATGGGCACGCCGCGCACGACGTTGCCGAGCGCGAGCCCGAACAGGAGCGCGAGCAGCGAGCTCGATCCGGCGAAGACCGCGTCGAAGAACGCCGCCCACAGCGAATCTTCGAGGTGGTTTCTCACTTCGATCGAAATGCCGCGCAAGACGAGGCACCACAGCACGAGAAACAGCGCGAGGTAGAACGCCGGAAACGCGACGGCGAGGACCGAGGGAAACGCGACGAACAGGACCCCGCCCGTCGCGAGCAGCCACACTTCGTTGCCGTCCCAGAACGGCCCGATCGCCGCGAGCACTGCGCGACGCTCGTCGTCGGTGCGCGCGACCCACAGGTGCACGAGGCCCGCGCCGAAATCGAAGCCGTCGAGCGCCGCGTACAGCACCAGCGTGAGCGCGAGGATCGAAAACCAGACTTCAGCCATGGACCGCGGCGCCCCCGTGACGCGCTTGGGTCGGCCCGTGGTCGATATCGCGCAAAATCAAGAAGACGTAGAGCAACCCCAGCACGAAATAGAGCCCGCAAAATCCGATCAACGTGAAGAGCGCGTTCCCCGAGCTCACGCTGTCGCTGAAGCCATCCGCGGTGCGAAAGAGCCCGTAGACGAGCCACGGTTGGCGGCCGAGCTCGGCCGTCATCCACCCCGCCGTCGTCGCGATGTAGGGAAACGGAAAGGCGAGCATGAGCACCCAGAGGAGCGGTCGCCAGCGTTCGAGCGCGCCCTTGTAGCGGGCGAAATTCGCGAGCGCGAAGAGCGCGATGAACATCGTGCCGAGCCCGGCCATCACGTGGAACGAGTAGTAGAGAAGCTCGATGTTCGTCGGCCAATCCTTCTCGTCGAAGTCGTTCAGCCCCTGCACGCTGCGGTTCGGAGTGCCGTACGCGAGAATACTGAGGAGCATCGGCGCGTGGATGGCGTTGTCGATGCGACGCTCTTGCACGTCGGGTTGCCCGATGAACGTGAGCGCCGCTCGCGGACCGCTTTCGAAGCGGCCTTCCATCGCGGCGAGCGACGCCGGTTGGTAGCGCGCGACGAGCTTTGCTTGATGGTCGCCGGTGGGAAAGGCGACCACGACGGCGGCGGCGAGCCCCACGCCGACCCCGGTGCGGAGAAAAATCCGCGCTTGCTCGGGATGAATCCCCTTCAACGCGTAGAACGCGCCGACCGCCGTGACGACGAACGACGCCGTGACGACGCTCGCCGTCATGTTGTGCGCATATTCCGCGAGCGCCCAGGGGTTCAGAAGCAGTCCCCAAAAATCCGTCAACGATAAGCGACCGTCCGCGCCGGTTTGGTACGCCGCGATCGGGTGCTGCATGAAGGCGTTGGTCGCGATGATGAAATAGCCGGAGAGCCAGCTTCCGGCGCAAACCGCGACCGCGGCGGCGAAGTGTTTCCGAGGGCCGAGCTTTCGTTCACCCCAGACGAGCGCGTACACGAACGCGCTCTCGAGAAAGAACGCGAACATCCCCTCGAGCGCGAGCGTTTGCCCGATGACGCCGCCGGCGTAATTCGAAAAGCGGGCCCAGTTCGTCCCGAACTGAAACTCCATCGGGAATCCCGTGACGACGCCGAAGGCGAAGTTGATCCCGAACAGATGCGACCAGAAGCGTGTCGCGATGTCGTAGTCGGCGTTCCCCCGCAGCGCGCGCCACTTGAAAATGACGAGGAATACCCCGAGCCCCATCGTGAGCTGGGGAAATAGGTAGTGATAGACGATGGTGAACGAGAACTGGAGACGGTGCCAAAAGCTCGGGTCCGTCACTGGCGAGGTCTCCGGGCTTCGACGAGCGGCTCGTTCGCGTCGAACAGCGACGCCGCGAGCGTGGCGCGATTCATGAACGCGATCACGTCGAGGCCGATACCTTTCGGACACGCTTCATGGCACTCGCCGTGGAGAGTGCACCCGCCGAACCCTTCGCGGTCGGCGGCGACGACCATCGACAAGGCGCGTCGCGACGCTTCCGGCGTGCCTTGCGGCAGTCGTCCGAGGTGCGCGATTTTTGCGCCGACGAACAACGCGGCCGAACCGTTGGGGCACGCGGCGACACACGCGCCGCAGCCGATGCACGACGCGGCGTCGAGCGCCGTTTCCGCGCGCGCTTTCGCGACGGGAAGCGTGTTCGCCTCGGGGGCGGACCCGGCGCGAACCGAGACGTAGCCGCCCGCTTGAATCACACGGTCGAGGGCGCTGCGATCCACGACCAGATCGCGCACGAGGCGAAACGCGCCGGTCACGAACGGCTCGAGCGTGATCTCGTCGCCGTCGGAGAATGCGCGCAACCTGAGCTCGCAGGCCGTCGTGCGAGCGCGCGGACCGTGGGGAAGGCCGTTCACGACGATGCCGCACGCGCCGCAAATGCCTTCGCGACAGTCGCTGTCGAACGCGATGGGCGACTCACCGCTGCGCACGAGCCGCTCGTTGACCACGTCGAGCGCTTCGAGGATCGACATTTCCGGAGCAGCTCCTTCGACCGTGTATCGCACGAATTCGCCTCGCGATGCGGGGCCTTCCTGGCGCCATACCTCGAGCACCACTTTCATCGGTAATTCCTCCGACCGGGGACGACATTTTCGAACGTCAACGGCTCGGAAGACCGTCTTGCCGGCCGACCCTCTCCGTTGTGCTCGAACACCGCAACTTCCGCAAAGCGTTCATCGTCGCGGAGCGGTTCGCCGCTTTCGTCTTGGTGCTCCTCGCGAAAGTGGCATCCGCACGATTCTTCACGGGCGAGCGCGTCGTCGCAGAAGAGCTCGCCGAGCTCGAAAAAGTCCGCGACGCGAAGCGCCCGCTCGAGCTCCTGGTTCAACTCGGCGTTCGCGCCGACCATGGCGATCCCGTCGCCGAACTCGGCTCTCAACGTGGCGATCGCGGCCCGCGCTCTCGTGAGCCCCGACGCGGATCGACTGAGCCCGCACCCTTCCCACAGGATTTTCCCGAGCTCCCGATGGAGCTCGAGCGCCGTGCGCGACCCTCGCCGCGAGAGCACCCGGGCGATGCGCGCCGTCGTGTCGTCGAGCGCGCCGCGCACCTCCGGCGTCGATTGAGCGACGCTCGGGAGATTCGTCGAAGCGAGGTAACCCGTCACCGACGACGGCACGATGAACGTGCCGTCCGCGAGCGCTTGCATGAGGGCGCTCGCGCCGAGACGATTCGCGCCGTGGTCCGAGAAATTCGCTTCGCCGATCGCAAAGAGACCGGGCAAGGTCGTCATCAAGTCGTAGTCCACCCATAGCCCGCCCATCGAGTAGTGCGCCGCGGGGTAGATCGACATCGCGTCGCGCAATGGATCCACTCCGGTGATGCCCTCGTACATCTCGAAGAGGTTTCCATAGCGCTCGCGAAGCGCGGGCTCACCGATGCGACCGATCGCCTCCGAGAAGTCGAGGTAGACGCCGCGTCCCGACGCTCCGACGCCGCGCCCGTCGTCGCACACTTGCTTGGCGGCGCGCGACGCGAGATCGCGCGGCGCGAGGTTTCCGTACCTCGGATAGAGTCGCTCGAGGTAGTAGTCGCGTTCGCTTTCGGGGATCGCCGACGGAAGACGCCCGTCGCCCGGGCGTAGCGGAACCCAGACTCTGCCGTCGTTTCGGAGCGATTCGGACATCAACGTGAGCTTCGACTGGTGCTCGCCGCTCACCGGCAAACACGTCGGATGAAACTGCACGAACGACGGATTGGCGAACGCCGCTCCGCGACGGAACGCGCGCACGACGGCACTCGCGTTCGAGCCGCGCGCGTTCGTGGAGAGGAAAAACGCGTTCGCATAGCCGCCCGTCGCGAGCACGACGGCGTCGGCGAGGTGCGCTTCGAGCTCACCGGTGAGGAGATCGCGGCACACGACGCCGCGTGCGCGTCCGCCGACCACGACGAGGTCGAGCAGGTCTCGCCTCGGTAAGAGCGTCACGCCGCCCGCAGCGACTTCCTTGGAGAGCGACTGATAGACGCCGAGCAGCAGCTGCTGACCCGTCTGGCC
>DATBBD010000559.1:0-10601 GCA_036271175.1 Polyangiaceae bacterium
CGACTCCAAAGCCGCGATCGACGTGCCCCGCCGACGCGGTGAGCGCGCTCGACGGGGGCAACGGCAGCGCCGTGACTTCGAACGCGAGCGCCGAGTAGATCGCCGCGAAGCCTGCGCCTTCCAGCGTTCGTCCCGCGACGAGCCATCGCGTGTCGTCGATGCGACACAGCGACGCCACCGTCCGCGCAGTGGGCAGCGGCACGGGACGAAAAAAGTGACGCGCCGCCACCGAGTGAAGTTCGGGCGTCCCGTTCGGACGCTCGCCGACGAACACCGCGAGGTCTTCGGGGTCGCCACTCAAGAGCGAGAAGTCGGCGTTGGGCAAGCTCGGCAAGATCCGATACGAGCCGTCCGTACCGAGCAACGCGAGAAAACCGTGATCGCCGCTCACCAGGAACAAACCGGAGCGCACCAGGGTCGCGCATCTCAACGTTACATGCGCGGGAACGCCGGCAATGCGCGCCGAGAGCCACCCTGAGCCGTTCCAGTATTGAAGCCCGTCGGTCGTGATCGCGAGGCCGTGTCCGTCGCCGTCCCACGCAACGCTACGGACGAGTCGGTCGTCGCCCGGCGGGTGACGCGCCGTCCAAGTCCATCCCGACAGGGTCTGGTATTTCTTGCTGCTCGCGACGCTCGCGACGAGGCGCTCGGCGGAGCGTTGACTGCGCGGGCCGGCGGCGCCGCGAATCCATTGCACGAGGCTCGACGCGAACACGCGCGCGTCGCGCGGTCGTTCGTTCGGGTTCACGGTCGTCGCGTGCGCGAGCACGAAATCGATCGAACGGGCGAGGCTCGGATTCTCGCGAAGCTCCGGACAGAGCGCGCTCCCTTCGAGGATGCTTCGTCGCTTCGCGTCGCGCACCATCATGAGCGCGTGCGCGAAGTTCGGCGTGTCGAAATATTGCTCACCGGTCAGCACGAAGTACGCGAGGCAGGCGAAGCTGAAGACGTCCGTCCACGGTCCAATCTGCCCCTCGCTCGAGAACGACTGCTCGGGCGGGGCGTACCCCGGCGTGCCGAGCATCACGCTGCCGAACGTCGCTTGAATGCCCGTCGGTCGCGCGATGCCGAAATCGGCGATCTTCAGCACCTCGCTCGAGCCGAAGCCGCAGCAGAGCACGTTGCCCGGCGTGAGGTCGCGATGCACGACGCCCACTTCGTGAATCGCGGAGAGACCTTCCGCGAGGCATTCGATGGCGTGCACGGCTCGCGCGGGATCGAACGCGAAGTGCGTGTTCTTCACGCTGTAGCCGACCCGCTGAAGCAAGGTCGTGCCCTCGGCGCCGCCGTGAACGTACTCGACCGCGATCCACGGAAGCTCGATGTGTCCGATCCCGGGCACCACGAGCGCGCCGGTGTCGAGAAAACGGATGACGAAAGGTGTCGGCGGGATGCGTTCGTTCAAGCGGCCGAGCGCGATCGCCTCTTTGCGGATCATCAAGAGCGCCGTCGGGCCCGCACTCCCGACGATCTCGGGGCGCACCACCTTGAGCACCGCCGGCGTGACGGAGCGCGGCGTTTCGCGAAGGGCATAGAACGCGACGCTCATGCCGCCCTCGCCGAGCGGCTCGACCAGTCGATAGGCCACGTCGGGGCTGACGTCCGACCGAATCAGTCGCCCGCCGAGCAGATCGGAGAGCCCCGAATCGTTGTTCACGACGAACGATGGTAAGCCCATTTCCCGCGCCGAGCACGGCGCAATCGAGGGGTTTGTCCCTGCCGATCGGCGTCGTCGTCGTGACGAAACACACGGGGCGTTGCGAGGCAGCAATAGCCTTCCAGGCGTCGGCGCGACCGTCGCCGCCGCGCTCGGGGCGCGAGATTGGCCGTCTCGCCGGAGTCGTGGCACTCTCCGAAGGGTCTACAGCTCAACCGGTCGAGCTGACTCCTATGTGTCGTCTTTTTGGCTTTCGAAGCGTGATTCCGAGTCAGGTGCACCGTTCGCTCCTGGCGGCTGAGAACGCGCTCGGGACTCAGAGCAATCATCACCCGGACGGATGGGGCGTCGCGTTTTACGTCGACGGCGCGCCGCACGTGACGCGAAACCCGCTCGCGGCGATGGGCGATCAGCTGTTCCACCGGCTGAGCGGCGTGGTCTCGAGCGAGACGGTCGTCGCGCACGTTCGCAAGGCGACGCACGGCGACAAGACGGTGCTCAACTGTCACCCGTTTCAATACGGGCGCTGGATCTTCGCTCACAACGGCGACGTCACGGATTTCGCGCGGCACCGCGCGGCGCTCGTCGAATGCGTCGCGCCCGAGCTCCGGCGCTTCATCCTCGGTGACACCGACAGCGAAGTCGTGTTCTTCATTTTGCTCACCGAGATGAAGAAGGGGGGCCCCCTCGCCGAACCGCGGACCGCCGCGGAGGTCGCCGGAGCTGTCCGTCGGATGACGGCGATCGTCCGAGCGATCGCCGATGGCGACGCCACGCCGACGTCTTTGACGGTGTTGGTGACCAACGGAGAGACCCTGGTCGCGTCACACGGTGGGAAGAGCCTTTTTTGGTCGAGCTACAAGGCGCGCTGCGCGGATCGCGGCGTGTGCAAGAGCCTGTCGCCCGAGTGCGAAGCCCCGTCGACGACCGGACGCGTGAATCACTTCATCGTGTCGAGCGAGCCGTTGCAGGGCGAAAATGTATGGCTCGAGCTCGAGCAAGGCGCGATCGTCGGGATCGACGCCGGCATGCGCATGCTCGCGACGTCCACGGACGTCCGCGCGCTCCCGATGGTCGCCCGCGCCTGATCAGAGCTGCATGCTCTTGATCTCGAGGAACTCCTCGAAACCGAACTTGCCGTGCTCGCGGCCGCGACCGGATTGCTTGTAGCCGCCGAACGGCGCGAGCGGGTTGAAGTTCCCGCCGTTGATGTCGACCTGTCCGGTACGCATCCGGCGCGCGACGCGCTTGGCGCGCTCGGGATCTCCCGACCACACGCCGCCGGCGAGGCCGTAGATGCTGTCGTTCGCGATGCGGATCGCGTCTTCCTCATCCTTGTAAGGAATGATTGCGAGCACCGGGCCGAAAATCTCTTCCTGCGCGATCGTCATCGTCGGTTTGACGTTCGCGAAGACCGTCGGTTTCACGAAGTAACCCTTCGGCAAATTCTCGGGCTGCTCCGCGCCGCCGGTGACCAATGTCGCGCCTTCTTCGACGCCCTTCTTGATGTAGCCGCGGACGCGGTCCTGCTGCGCTTTCGACGCGAGCGGACCGAGGCGAGTCCCTGCGACGAGCGCGCCGCCCAAGGTGAAACCCTCGGCGACCTTCTTCGCGATCGCGACGGCTTCATCGTGCTTCGCTTGGGGGACGAGCATGCGCGTCCAGGCCGAGCAGGTCTGGCCGGAGTTCAGGTAGCAGTTCTGCACGCCGGCCTTCACGGCCTTCGCGAGATCGGCGTCATCGAGAATGATGTTCGCGCTCTTGCCGCCGAGCTCGAGGGCGACGCGCTTCACCGTTTGCGACGCGACCTCGCTCACGCGCTTTCCGGCGCGGGTCGACCCGGTGAAGCTCACCATGTCGATTTCGGGGTGCGCCGAGATGGCTTCGCCGACGGTCGGGCCGTCGCCGGTCACCATGTTGAACACGCCGCGGGGCAAACGCACCTCGTCGATGACCTCGGCGAGGATGAAGGCGCTGAGCGGGGCGATCTCGCTCGGCTTCGCGACGACCGTGCACCCCGCGGCGAGCGCGTGTGCGACCTTCGCCGCGAGCTGGTGCAGTGGGTAGTTCCACGGGGTGATCGCGCCGACCACGCCGACCGGCTCTTTGATGATGACGGACGTGCCGATCTGCTCTTCGAACGCGTACGTCTGCGCGACCGAGGCGGCGACGCCGAAGCTCATGATCGGAAGGCCGGCCTGGATCATCGTGCTCAGCGCTGCCGGCATGCCGACCTCGGCCGCGATGGTCTCGGCGATCTCCTGGCCACGCGCCTGGAGGCCGGCTTGGATCTTCAAGAGGTACTCCGCGCGCTCCGCGGGCGTCTTCCGTGACCAAGCGTCGAACGCGGCGCGTGCGGCGCGAACGGCGCGCTCCACGTCGGTCGCGTTGCCGGCGGGGATCCGCCCGATCACTTCTTCAGTCGACGAATCGGTGACCTCGAAGTGTCCCTTGCCCGAGGGCGAGACCCATTCCCCACCGATGTAGATTTTTTCGTATGCCTTCATGATCGCCTCCGACGTCCGACGTCCATAGCTTCACACGGTCCGAGCTTGTCACGCAGAAGTCAAGGACGCTCGCCCGGCGCTCAATTCGCCCGGTCGCGGAGGGCCGCGGGGATGAGCCGGCTCGGCTTGTCCGTCGCGAGAATCCACAACTGGTGAGCTGCGCGCGTGGCGCCGATGTGCAACAGATGACGCGACTCGTCGTCCTCGCCGTAGCTAGCCTCGTTCACGTCCACCAGAACGACGTAGTCGAACTCGAGCCCCTTCACTTGGCGGACGTCGGTCACGTCGATGCCGGGACGGAACGGGAAGTCTTGTTCGGCGATCCGGCGCAGGTTCGGCGTCTCCGCCTTTTTGAGGCCCGCGTAATACAGGTCCGCCTGTTCCGGGTACCGCGACACGATGGCGATCGACGCGAGCGGTTCGTCGCGAACGAGATCGCGAAGGGCCTCGCCGAGGAACCCGACCGCGTCGCCGCCGTGGACGAACGAGAAGAGCTCGACGGGGGCGCCGCCGCGCGTCGCCTTCGGTGCATCCGCGTCCGCGAGCGCGCCGAGCACGGATCTAGAAAAATCGATGATCGGTTCGGTCGAGCGGTAGCTGATCCGGAGCGGTTCGATCTCGACGTGCGACAGGCCGAGCTGACCGAGCACCGTGCGCCAGCTCGAAAAGCCATTGTTCATGTGGAGGCGCTGCGCGACGTCGCCGGAGAGCGTGACGCTTTGCGCCTTGCTCACCGTGCCGAGAATCACGACGAGCTCGACGGGCGACAGATCCTGCGCTTCGTCGACCAGGACGTGCTCGTAGACGAGTGCGTCTTGACTCGTCCCGCGAAGGAGCGGCCCGCGAAGCAACTGAACGAGCCGGAGCAGAATCGCGTCGTCTTCGTGGTCGAGGGCGAAGGCGTCTTCGAGCACCGCGCCGTCGATGCCGTGCGTCGGGTCTTCGTTGTCGCGCGACGAACGGCTCTCGCCGTCGTCGGAGTCGCCGTCGTGGCCCTTCGGTCGCCGATGTTTTTTCTTCCCGCCCTTGCGCTCGCGCCCCGGCAAATGTTCGCCGGTTTCCCGTCGCAGATCGACTTCGCCCGCGGCGAGCGTGGCGCGCATGGTGCACCATTCGAAGACGTGCCCGAGCTCTTCGGCGGTGAAGTCGTTCGGCGCGTGCTCGGCGAGCGCGGCCGACAACAGCGCGCGATCCGTCAAGAGCTCGGACCACGCCGTCACGGTGTCCTTGGCGTCCGCTAGTTCCGCGTTGAGCACGCGTTCGACGGCGTGCTTCGCGAAACTCGGGAGCCCCTCGGCGTCCGCGGAGCTCGCCCAGCGCAGCGTCGCGTGGAGACGGTGGGCGAGGGGTTGCGCCTTCGTTTTGCGGAACGCGGCGGCGACCTTGTCGCGCCATTCTTCCGGGTAGTTGCGATCGACGGCGCTGCGCAATTTCTGCTCAATGCGCTCGCCGACGTTTTTCACGTAGGCGTCGATCGCGTGGAGCATCGCGGGATGCTTCTTGAGCCGCGTCACGTTCGGCGGCGTGTCGTCGGAGTAAAAATCCGGCAGTTCGTCGACGTGCGCCTGACGGAGCTTGCTCGACCACTTCTCGTACGTGCGGACGGCGACGCCGTTCACGTCGAGCGCCGGCAACACTTCGGCGATGTATCGCGCGAGCGCCGCGTTCTCGACGATGACGAGCATCTTGTCGGGCTTGAAGCGCCGCTTGTCTTGGAACGCGAGGTACGCGAGCCGATGGAGGCCGATCGTCGTCTTACCGCTGCCCGCGCCGCCTTGAATGACGACGAGCCCGGCGTCGGGCGCCGTGATGAGCTCGAACTGCCGCGGGTCGATGAGCCCGGTGATGTCCTTGAGGTGCTTATTTTCGGCCGCTTCGAGATCCGCGCCGAGCCCGAGCCTGCCCGGCCGATGGTGCTGTTCCGGCCGGAGCGCGCTGCCCTGGCCGCCGGTGAGTCGCGTGCCGCCACCCGCGCGCCGGAACCCGTCGGCGCCGTTTCGCACCAGCATGCCTTGCGGCGTCACGATGCGCCGGAGCTGGCCGTCGACGATCGACACACTTCGCCGCGTGACGACTTCGCCGTGCACCTCGCGCTCGCCGAAGGTCTCGTCGTATTCGTCACCCTCGGCGTACCGGTAAAAGAGGCGGCTCACTGGTGCGTCGCGCCAATCGACGATGCGCACACCCTCCCGCGAATCGAGGTACGTCGAGCGTCCGATCAAGACTTCGCGCATCTTGCCGTTCTCGCGGAGCACGAGGCGTCCGAAGTACGGCGAGCGCGGGTCCACCTGACCCTCGACGAGATCGCGCTGCCGAGCGGCGAGCCCGGTGAGGCGCTCCATCTGTTCGAGGAGCGGCGGCACGTCTTCCATTCGAGCCGCCGCAATCTCGTCGCGAAGCGCCAGGAGCTGCGTGTCGTAGTCGATGGCGTGACGCTTGGGCCGGCCTCGGTTCGAGGCCACGTGCTCGAGCACGCGCGTGAGACAGCGCTGCTCTTCATTAACGATGCGCTCGATCTCCGGGTCGTCCGTAGGATCGAGCGCGGCGTTGTTTTTGACCAGTTCGGTAGGCGTCTCTGAATTCACGAATCTCTTCTCAGCCCGCAAAAAAGACCCGCCGAGGCGGGGTAGCCGATTCGAGTACCATCTTTCGGCCGGTCGAGCACGACCGTACGACCATGGCGGGGCTCGCCGGCCGGGTCTCGCGGGACCACAATCCCGTCGATGCGAGCCATGCTCCTCGACGGTCCCGGACGCCCCCTGCGTCTCGCCGACGTCCCGGAACCGGAACCTCTGCCGGGCCAGGTTCGAATCCGGATCTCGGCGTGCGCGGTCTGTCGCACGGACTTGCACGTCTTCGACGGGGAAGTGACGGCTTCTCGGTTTCCGTTGATCCTCGGCCATCAGATCGTAGGGGTCGTCGATAGGTTGGGGGGCTCCCTGACGTCGCTCGCCGTCGGCGACCGAGTCGGGGTGACGTGGCTCGCCTGGACCTGCGGCGTGTGCGTCTATTGCACGAGCGGCCGCGAGAACCTGTGCGTCAAAGGGAAGTTCACCGGGTGCGACGTGGACGGCGGGTTCGCCGAGTACTCGGTCGCCGACGCGCGTTTTTGTTTTCCATTGCCCGCCTCCGAAAACGACGGCGCCGACGCCGATGCGCACCTTGCGCCGTGGCTCTGCGCCGGGCTCATCGGACATCGCGCGCATCGCATGGCCGGTGACGCCCAACGTCTCGGTCTCTACGGCTTCGGCGCTGCGGCGCACCTCGTCGCGCAGGTGGCGCGCTACGAAGGCCGGCGCGTGTTCGCGTTCACCCGCCCGGGCGACGACAGAGCGCAGCGCTTCGCGCGATCGCTCGGCGTGGAATGGGCGGGCGGCTCGGACGAAAAGCCGCCGACCGAGCTCGACGCGGCGATCATTTTCGCGTCGGCGGGGCCGCTCGTGCCCGCGGCGCTCTCGGCGCTCGCCAAGGGCGGCAACGTCGTGTGCGGCGGCATCCACATGTCGGACATTCCGGCGTTTCCATATTCGCTCCTCTGGGGCGAACGCAGCGTGCGCTCCGTCGCGAACCTCACGCGCCACGACGGTTCGGAATTTCTTGCGCTCGCGCCGCGCGTGCCCGTGCGCACCGAGGTGACGATCTATCCGCTCGAGCGCGCCGGTGACGCCCTCGACGATCTGCGTCACGGACGATTTTCGGGTTCCGCGGTGCTGAAGATTGCGGCCGATTAACGGGCGCTTTCGAGCGCGCGCCTCAGTCGGCGCTTTCGCCAGCCAATTTCGTGATCATCGCGCTCGCGGCGTCGAGCACGCCGTTCGGAATCGCGTGACCCCCGCCGAATTCGACCCAGGTCAGCTCCGCGCCGGCGTTTTTCAGCAAATCGCGGAGCCGCTCCGCGGCGTCGAAGGGGAGAACGGCGTCGGAGCGGCCGTGACTCTGAAGCACCGGGACGCCGCGCAGCTTCGGCAGTAGCGGCTCCCACTCGTTCAGATTGAGCACGGTGCTGCTCATCAAAATGAGGCCGCCGAAGGCGACGTCACTGTGCAGCGCGACGTCGAGCGAAAGCATGGAGCCTTGCGAGAAGCCGCCCAGAATCGTCTGGTCGGGCTTGGCGTCGAGCGTCCGCATGAGCTCGGCGAGGAACGCCGTCACCGTCGTTCGTGCCTCGACGAGGCCGTCGGGGACCGAGCGCGACCGATCGGGCAGCGACGCTCGGGCGTTCGGGTCGAGCATCGCGAAGTCGATCATCCACCAGGCGCGCGCCCCGGCGTATTGACGTCCCAGGGTCGAGCCGAGATCGAGCGGCGCAGCGGGGAACGCGAACCGCACCGAATGGGGCGCGTCGATTTGCCGATAGAGCGAGACCAAGTCTTCACCCGGTGCGCCGAACCCATGCAGGAGCACGACGAGCGGGCCCGTGCCACCGCCTTCGCGGTCGTCGCCTCCGGCGATTCGTACCTTGAGCCCGGCTACCGTCAGTTCCCGCATGTTCAAGGCTCTTAAATCAGTGAGCGCGAGTCCGCTACGCCGACGTGACCGAATTGCCGCAGCGCGCCTTCTCTTCGCGCACGGCGCAGATGACGGCGCGCCCGCGTTGTGTCGTATAGTGGCCGGAATATGGATCCGAGAGCTTTGCTCGAACATGCCGCGGGATGGGTGAAGAAGAATCCCGACGGAGTAGTCACGACGCTCCGCAACGCAATGGGGCTCCGGCTCACGGTGCCCCTCGATGCGCTCCGTTACTTCGCCCGTGAGATCCGCGGCAAAAAGGCTCCGAAAGATCTCGAAATCGACGCCGTTCCGCCGGGCCTTCGCGTCGGCGCGACGCTCGAGCTCATGAAGACGCAGATCCGCGCCCGCGCGACGCTCTTCGTCGATCGCATTCGCGTGAGCCCTGAAGAGCTGCTCCTCGAGCTCCGGCTCCGTGACGTCGGGCTCGCCGTGATCGGGCAATCGGACAGCCCGGTCGCGATGCTCATCTCGTCGGGCGCCCTCGATTTATCGAAGCCCGGCAACGTCGTCGCGCAGCTTCCGAAGCGTCCGGCGTTCATCGTCGAAGCCACAGGCGATCGGCTCGTCATCGACCTGATGCGCGATCCGAAAATTGCCGCGCGCCTCCGCCCCATCACCTCACGACTCACGCCGATCCTCACGATCTCCCGCGTGGCGTCGCGCGGCGACCATCTCGGCCTTCAGCTCGCGTGTTTCCCCGACGGCCTCGTCAGCGCCATGGGCGCGCTCCGCGCTTCAATTTAGGGTACGCGAGCGCGCTCTGGGGGCGCCCCTCGCTACTTCGCGGTTGCGGCGGCGGGGAGCGAGGGCTTCGGTGCGTCCTTTGGCTCGGGCTTGTCGTCGAGGTAGGCGCGGAGACGCGCCATGCTGAACGGACGCGAGTAGGCCCAGAGCGCGACGAGCCCCATGGCGTAGAAGAGGTAGCTCATCGCCGTGTACTGATCGTCGATGAAGTAGAAGCTCCGGAGCACGATCTGGCTCGCTCCGCTCGTCGCCAAGAGCGCGATGCCGAGGCTCGGCACCACCGCAGCCAGCGGAATCATGATCAGGAACATGCAGTAGTAGTAACAGGTCAGGTTCGTCAGAGAAATGACCAGCGGGATGGACAGACCCGCCGCGATCCAGAGCGACTTGGTCCGGCGGAGCGCCCAGGCCATCCAGAGAAACACCGCGCCGCTCAGCGCGAAGAACACCGGTTTCAGGTGATCGAACCGATCGCGCCGCCCTTGCTTCCAGAGCTCGAACGGGTCGTCGAGCGTGTTGTCGCGGGTGAACCGCATCCGCCCGTCCCAGTTGTGCACGAGCATGGTCTCGAGCCCCATGTGGTTCGTGAGCGGCGTGCGATTGTGCACCCGGATGTGCGCCGCGAATTCGCGATAAGCCTCGGGTCCCACGACGACGACGCTCGCCGGAATGAGAAGCCCCGCGCACACCACGATGCCGAGGATCAATCGCTGATGGTCCGGATGGATTCTCCGGTGCTTGTACCAATAGAGTCCGACGACGATGATCCAACCGGCGAAGACGATGATGGGAAAAACCCGCAGCAGCGACGACCACGTGAGCGCCGCGCCGGCGAGCGCGAACTTCCGCTTGCGAGCCAGACAGACGGCCGCGACGAGCAGGAAAATCCAGTCCTGTCTCAGGAACGCGCCGCCCGTCCAATAGAAATTCGCCGGCGCGTTGCAGCCCCAGAACACCGACGCGATCGCCATGATGCGCCACCCGAACGCCCAGTTCAGAATCAACAGCGTCGCCAGCTGAAGCCCGATGTCGAGGGTCGAAAGCAGCTTGAAATAGGTGTCGCCCGCCGGACCGAAGCTCGAAAAGAACTTCCCGGTCATCGTCCACACGGGTGGTGGGTTGTACCCGTGGTCTTGCTGCATGTTCTCCCAGTAGCCGCCTCGGGAGACGCTCTCGAACCA
>DATBBD010000560.1:0-2691 GCA_036271175.1 Polyangiaceae bacterium
CGCTTGTACGGAGCCCAGAACGCTTGCCGGACGCTGATCGGGTTCTCGATGATCTTCGTGATCGTCGCGTCCCAGTCGTCGCCCTTGCGATCGTAGAAGACGCCGTTTCGTCCGACCATCAAGTTATCGACGTCACCGCCGGTCACCGCCGCGACGATGGTCTGCTTTTCGGCGTCCTTGCGTCGCGAACAGTCGCAGTACGCGAGGTAAGACTTGGCGAGACCCGCGAGCGAGGCATGCCGCCCCACGTCTTGAACGGGCAAGCAGAGGTCGCAGCTCCGACCGTCCACGTAGAGCGTGCCGACCTGGAAGGCGCTCTGCCGGGTGCCGTAAAACTCCGCGAAATTCACGAAGTTTCTGAGGAGCTTCACGAAGTCGCGGCGCAAGCGAAGCATCTTCTCGACGCCTTCGATCTGGTTGCTCTCCGCCGCGAGCGCCGCATCGCGCGCCACCAATTCCGTCACGGCTGCGCGAGCGGTGCCCTTCGTGAGCTCACGAACGCGCGCGTCGCCGAGCTTCTCGATCTCCGGATCGGCGGGCTTACTCGCTTGCCAGGTGCGATACGGCGAGAGGCGTTCGTTGACGAGCCCCCACTCCGCCTCGGTCAGCGACGTTTTTTCGGTACCGAACACGGTCGCGACGGTCGTGCGCGCGAACGCGCCCATCTTCGCCGTCCAGGCCGGGTTGAGACCGCTCGCGAGCGGCAGCGCGCGGCCGGCGTTCGGTCGCGCGAGCGGAAACTTTTCGACGGTGGCGTCGTCGATGCCGAGACTTTTCGAGCTCAGGTCGACGACTGCGGCCTCGCCCGCACCGAGTGACGGACCCAGCCGCTCGTCGTACGCGCCGAGTCCGCACCGAACGAAATAGTCCTCGACCTTCGCCGCGACGGCGCCGAGCGCGTCCGCGGCGGCCGCGGTGCGATCGCCGAACGCGCGGACGGCCGGTTCGGCGTCGCCGCGATCGAGCCACGCTTGCCACGCCGCGACGCGATCGAAGAACGCGTCGGCCTTGGGTTGATCGATGCCCGGCTTTCCGCTTCGATCGGGGACGGAACCGAGGACGGTGATGACGTCCTCGATCGCGCGCTTCGTCTCGGGGTCTTCGGCGGAGTCGGCCGGGACGATGCCGTCCCCGTTGAACTTCGTCTCGCCGAAGATCTTCGCCGTGTCGCCCACGTCTGCGAGCGAGATCGACGTCGCGGTCGGCTTGCCCAGATTCTCGAGAATGCGCTTCGCGCCGGCGAGCAGCTCTTTGCCGGACGGCGTGCCGTCGTTGATCGACGCGAGCGGAACCTCGTCGGCACTCTTGAAGAGGTCGTCGAGGTTCTTGAAGACGTCCTTGGCCCACGCGATCGCGCCGAGCACCTCAGGCGGCCGGATCCGGCCGTCGTGATCGGTATCGACGAAATCGAGCGTGCGCGACTCGATCTGAAGGCCGCGCGTCGGGCAGGCCAGTGCGACCCACAGCTTCTGATCGAGCTCCGCGAGGTGCTCGACGTCCGCGCCCGACGCGAGGTCGACCTGCACGACCCCTCCCGCGCGAAAGAATTTCCAAACGTGGATCGGGGGTCGTGCTCTGGCCATTGATGTCGTCGGATCTAAGTGGGCGGGACGGGCGCCGAGTCCGGCGGAGCTTCGGGCGCCGCGCCCGGAGGCGTCGTGGTGTCGGGCGGAAGCGCGGGCGGCGTCACGGGCAACGCTGGCGGCGGATTCGCGTCGGGCGTAGGCACGGGCGCCGCCGGCGGCTCGGCAGGCGGCGGAACGCAAGGGACCGGAGCCGGCGCGGGCGGTGGCGCCGCGTCGCTGAACGAGTAGATGAGGCTCAGGGTCGTCGCGGTATCGAGGTCTTTCTTGCCGGGCAACGGGTCGTGGTCGTAGCGAAGGCTGAACCCGACACCGAGAGAGAAGCCGCCCGCGACGTTGGCCGCGAAGAGCGCGTCGTAGTTGAGACGAGCCCGTTTGGTTTCGACCAAGCTCTGCAGGTACTCGACGCCGGTCGTGAACGTGACCTTGTCGTTGAACGCGTGCTTCAAACCGATGAACCCGCGCAGCGAGTTGTCGGTCGCGGTCTTCGCGAGCAGTGGTGCGCCGGCAATCGGAGCCCCCGTTGCATCCAGCTGGTCGCGCGCGTCATCGCGACGCACGTCGTACTGGAAGTCGTAACCAAGCTCGCCCCAGAACGCGGTCGGGTCGGTGTTGACGAACAGGTACTTGACGCCGGGGTCGAGATTGAGCCGGAAATCGAGGCCCTGAAAACGATCGTGACGCCCCGTGGTGATGAGAAAGAGGCTCAAGCTATCGAGCAGGTAGCGGTCGTAACGGAGCCGACCCTGGATATTCTCCGCGGTCGTCATCAGCTTCTCGCCCGGTGCCGCGGAGCGACCATAGTTGGCGACCAGAGCGGCGCCGAAACCGTTCTCGTCGCGACGTAGGTCCAACTTCCCGTTGGCCGTTCCTGCAAGGAGCCGCGAGTTTCCCGTCGCCAATTGCCCGCCCGCCGATACCGTCGCGGTCGTCGTGTGAGTGGGCTTGTCTATCGTCGGAGCGTCTTCGGCCGCTTTGGGCGCCGAGACGAGCTCGGTCGCGTCGGGTGGCGGCGCGCCCATCGAATCATCCGCGAGGGCTGCGCCGGTCAATGTCGACACGGAGGCGAAAGCAAGAAGCGTCGTTACTCGCATTTGGCGTGGCCTTA
>DATBBD010000561.1:0-2238 GCA_036271175.1 Polyangiaceae bacterium
AGCGACAACGCGCGCTCGGCGCAGAGGTGATCGCGTGGAACCGGACGCGCTCGAAAGCGGAAGCCCTGGTCCGGCTCGGCGTACGCGTCGCCGATACGCCCGCCGACGCCGTTCGCGGCGCGGAACGCGTGCACGTCGTGCTCACCGACGACGCGGCGGTCGACGAAGTGCTGGCCGCGGCCGACGGCGCGCTGTCCAAGGCCGATCTCGTCATCGACCACTCCACGACGTCGCCGAAGCTGACGGCCGAGCGCGCCGCACGCCTCGCCGCGCGCGATCTCCGATTTTTGCACGCGCCCATCTTCATGAGCCCGCAGGCGGCGCAAAACGGCGCGGGGGTCATGATGGTCGCCGGTCCGGCGCCGATCGTCGAGTTTGCTCAGGGGGCGCTTGCGAAAATGACCGGGGACGTCTGGTACGTCGGCGAGCGCCTCGATCTCGCGGCATCGTACAAGCTATTCGGCAATGCCATGATCTTCGCACTGTGTGCGGGGCTCTCCGACGTATTCGCGCTCGGAAAGTCGCTCGGCGTGAAACCGACCGACGTGCATCGTCTCTTTTCGCGCTTCAATGTCGCGGCCGTACTCGAATATCGAGGGCGCGCGATGGCGGAGGGGAACTTCGCGCCGGCGTTCGAGCTCACCATGGCGCGAAAGGACCTCCGCTTGATGGTCGAATCCGCGGCGCCCCACGCCGATTTACTCACGGTCCTTCCGACCCTCGTGAATCGATTCGACGAGCTCATCGAGCAAGGGCACGGCAAAAAAGACCTGGGCGTCATCGCCATCGACGCCGTCGGCGGCCGCTGATCCCGACGGCAGAGCGCGCTCGATCGACCCGCTCCGAGGGCATTCCTTATCGAGGCGCGGAGAGGACGCTTGCGTCAGGCAGCGCGGTGAGATACTTCCGGGCGCTCCCGCTGGGGACCGCTTCAATGACGGATGCGAGGGTTCGGCACCGAAAGATCGCCCCGATGGCTCTTCGTCGCACGCTAACGGCTCGATGTTTTGGCGCGGCATTGCTGGGTGTCGCCGCGGTATTCGCCGCGGGGCCGAGCTTCGCCGACGAGAACACCGGAGCGGCAGTGACCGTCGCTCTTGACGCACCGCAACAGTCCGCGACGCCGAGCGCCGATTCGGGCGGAAGCGGCGAGCAGTACGGAGATTACGCCGCCGCGCATCCGGCGAACTACGACTTCGCGTTCGTGTCGGTCGGGGCGTACCAGAACTGGGCGATCGCCGGTCGCGCCCTCTACTTCGGGATCGGCGGCGGCGTTGGGCCGCCCCTCTTCCGGTACTCGAAGCTGGGCACGAACACCGCCGGCATGGATCCGTCGCTCGAGATCGTTTACGCGAACGCCTACCTGCGGTTGAAGCCGGTGCCCTACGTCGACCTCGACGTGGGGCCGAAAGTCGCCATCACCAGCGCGCTCTGGGACGTCGATCGTGCGCCCCAGGCTGGGCTGTCTTACGGCGGATACGTCGATCTCCGTTTCGGCAGCCGGACCGTGAAGTTCGGCCCACGCTTCGAATACGATCGCGTCGCCTACTTCGATCAGTATCAAAAGGGCTGGCGGCTCACGCCGATCATGCTCCGCATCGAGCACTGATTTCGCCGTTCTTTTTCGACGCTGCCTGCCGCCCGGCGCCGGCGCCCCACGCCCTTCACGTTTCTTAACGAAACTCCGTCTCGGCGCTTAACGACCGCTGCTCATCCTGGTTTCCGTCGCATCACGCGGCGGACAGGAAGAGTCAGATGTTCGGTTTTTTTGTTGGCACCGTTTCTCTCATTGGGCTCGCGGCGATGGCATTTCGCGGCCGGCGACATCGCTACGCACACGGAATGCACGGCATGCACCGCGGGATGCGCTACGGCATGCATCGCGGGTTTCGACGGCGCGCGCTTTATTACGTCCTCGAACGGCTCGACACGACGCCGGGACAAGAGAAGGCGATTTTAGAGGCGATCGACGGCTTCACCGAGCGAGCGCGTGCCGCCGCCGACGACGCGCGAGAGACACGGAAAGACGTCGCCGAGGCATTCCGCGCCGACGCGTTCGACCGCGGAAGCTTCGCCGCTCTCTTCGACGTGCACGTCGACGCCGCGACGGCGCTCCGCGACGAGTTCGCGAAGACGGTCGCGACGATCCACGAAATCTTGAACGAACGGCAACGGCAACGGCTCGCGGACTTGCTCGAAACCGGTCCGCGCTTTGCGTACGGCTGCTGAGCGGCGGAG
>DATBBD010000562.1:0-10707 GCA_036271175.1 Polyangiaceae bacterium
GACGTCGGCGGCTCGTTCCAGGGGCTCGTGTCGCTCATGAACGAGCAGCGCGAGAAGGTCATCAAGGCGGCGAGCTTCGAAGAAGAGTCGCGGTATTCGCAAACCACGATGGGCGATATACGCAACAACCTGACCGGGACCAAGAACGTCTACGCGCTGTTCCAGCCGTGGCTCGCGACGAAATCGGGCGGACCCGCACTCGACGATTCGGTAGAAGGCGGATTCACGACGCTCGCCATCGATTATGGCACGGTCACCGGCGACGCGATCCCCGAGCCGCCGTCGACGTGGAGCGCGGAGAGCCCGTCAATGGCCGATCTCGACACGCCGTTCGGCAAGTTGTACACGGCCGTCAATCAAGCCGTGGACCCGACCATTTCGGGTTCGGTGGTCGACTCGATGAACAAGGTCGCGGTGAAGCTCGGCTTCCCCCAATTCACCGAATGAAACCGTCGATCGCCGCCGTTTCGGCCAGCATGGCCTTCGTGGCACTCGGGTGCGCGGGCGGCGGTGCACCCGAACCGTCCGATGGGACGGCTGGGGTGTTCGTCGCGTTCGCCGAAGACTTTCGCGGCTACCACTCGTGGAAGAGCTTCGACACGACGGGGGGAGCACCGGATGCGGGTATCCACGACGGCAGCAAGGTGACCGAGTACATCAAGGCGTTGCCGCCCCATGGATCAAAGGTATTTCCTGTCGGTACCATCATCGTGAAAGAAGCGACCGGCGGAACCATTGCGCATGAACTCTTCACGATGGTGAAGCGCGGCGGTGGGTTCAATTCGACGCCGCCCGGCGCCGCGAACTGGGAGTGGCTCGAACTCGCCAACGTCGACGACGGCAACGACGGCGTGAAAATCGTCTGGCGCGGCTTCGGCCCGCCTGCGAACGAACCCTACGGCGGCGACGTCAACGCCGGCTGCAACACGTGTCACGTCGCGTGCGGCAACGACGCGGTCTGCGCGAAGCCGCTGGCGCTCACGAACTTCTAGAGCTCTTTCACGGGCCGTCTGCGCTCGACAGAGCGCGCTCGTTCCAGTCGACGCTCTTCTCGAAAAAAGGATCTCGAAAATGACTACGCGTTCGCTGATCGTCGTGGGATTGGTTTCGCTCGCGTCGTGCGTTGCGACCACTGCGTTGGCCAACCCGCGCCCGCTGCCGTTCACTTACCAGCACGAGCAGCTCGCTTCGGGTGCTACGGAGGTCGAGCAATTCGTCGATCTGACGCCGGTCCGCACACGCGACGCGGGCGGCGCGCTCCGCTGGTACGGGCTCACCGAATACCAGACCGAGTTCGAACACGGCCTCACCGACCGCCTCGAGCTCGGGCTCTACGTGACGATCGTCCCCGGCGTCGCTCCCGGGTTTTCGACGAACGGCATCGTGCCGCGCCCGATGGAGGGCAGCGGCGTGAAGCAACGGCTCCGCTATCAGCTCGCGCCCACCGGCGAATGGCCCATCGACGTGGGCGTGTACGGCGAGGTCACCGAGAACGAACGCGAAGTCGAGCTCGAGGCGAAGGCGATCCTCCAGCGCCGCTTCGGTATCGCGCGGATCATCGCCAACGTCACCGCCGAACAGGAGTTCTATTACAACGCTCAGGAGGAGTTCGTCCTCACGCCGTCGGCGGGGGTGACGTTCGACCCGACGCCTTCGATTCAACCCGGCATCGAATGGTGGATGCACGCCGAGTATTCGGAGAAGAGCAACGGCGGGCCAAACCCTCCCGCGCATCACTACGTCGGTCCGGCGCTGCTCGCTCAGTTCGGAAACATGTGGTGGTCGACGGGCCTCTACTACGACGTGAGCCACCCCGGTCACACGCTTCAAGAAGGCGAGGCATTCGGCCATTTCTGGGTGCGAACGGTGGTCGGGATCGGCCTTTAGTCAGCGGGAACGACGAATTCCGTCGCCGGGGCGCGCGCACGGCGCCGTGAATGAGCGCTAGCCGCGTCGACGACGCGCACGCGCGGCGCGTTCAGGGGTAACCTGAGGGGGACTGCTCGCGGTGCGCCGGACGCCGTTCGGTATGCCCCGCGCACGAGAGTGCCCGGACGATGAGGGAGTCGAGCGACGACAATCTCTTCCTGTTTTGTCGCGTGGGGAATCGAGCCTGCGCGCTTCCGCTCGGCAGCGTGGTGGAAACGATGCGCCCCTTGCCCATCGAAACCGTGGCCGACGTGCCGTCGTTCGTCCGCGGCGTCGCGATCATCCGAGGAGCGCCGGTTCCCGTCGTCGACGCTGCGGCGCTCGTCGGATCCGAGAGCGCCGGCGCGGCGGGCCGCTTCGTGACGGTTCGCGCGGCGGGTCGCGTCGTCGCGCTCGAAGTGAGCTCGGTCAGCGGAATCGGTCGCCTCTCCGCCGAAGCGCTGACGGACTTGCCGCCGCTCTTCGGCGCGCGCGATCCGGAGCTACTCGAGGCCGTCGCGGTCGTCGACCGCGAGCTCGTGATGGCACTAGCCCTTGCCCGCGTCGTTCCACCCTCCGCGTGGGAATCCATCGCGCGCGCAAAGGAGGCGTCGTGAGCAGCGTCTCCGGTCTCTCGTCGGTGGACCGCTTTCGGGTCGTGATCGCCGATCGACTCGGCATGAGGCTCCCCGCGGACAAGGACCGTTTTCTCGCGGAGCTGCTCGAGCGCCGAGCACGCGACGCGGGCCTGTCCGTCGCCGAGTACGTCGCGCTCCTCGGCGATCGCCGTCGACTCGACGAAGCGCGCTCGCTCGCGTGCGACCTGACCGTCACCGAGACCTACTTTTTTCGAAATCGGGTGCAGCTCGAAGCGTTCGTGCACGCAATCTCCGGGCGGACTGCCGCGACCACCGGTCGCCGTTCACTGCGCATTCTCTCGGCGGGCTGCGCTTCCGGCGAAGAGCCGTATTCGCTCGCGATGCTCCTCCGTGAAGCATTGTCCGACTACGACGCTTGGGAGATCTCGATCCGCGCGCTCGACGTGAACCGCGAGATGCTCGCAAAGGCGAAGAGCGGGCGCTATTCGGAGTGGTCCCTCCGCGAAACGCCGTCGGATCTCCGCGAACGTTATTTTCGCGCGAGCGGCAAGGAGTACGTCCTCGACTCACGCGTGACGACGGCGGTGGCTTTCGAGGAGGCCAATCTGGCGGATTTCGCGAACGGCCTCGGCCTCCTCGAGACGCTCGACGTCGTGTTCTGTCGGAACGTCCTCATGTATTTCACTCCGGACGCCATGCGCGAAACGGTCGCCCGGATCGCGCGGTGTCTCGTCCCGGGCGGCTTGCTCTTCCTCGGACACGCCGAAACGTTGCGGGGCGTCTCGGTCGATTTCGAACTGATTCACGCGGACGGCGCGTTCTATCATCGGAAGTTGGGCTCCGGCTCGTCCTACGAAGGCCCGGCGCTGCGAGGCGCGATGCCGCCAGAGCCAGTCGCGAGCGCAGCGTCGTGGGTCGACGCGATCCGCGGGTCTTCGGCGCGCATCGAGTCGCTGACGAGCTCGGAATCGGAGAGCCCGAGAGAACCCGACCACCCGAGTACCCCCGACTCTTCGGAGAGCGAACTCGATCGAGTGCGCGCGCTGTTCGCCGAAGAGCGATTCGCCGAGGCCAGTGACGTTCTCGACACGCTGCCCGCGTCCGAGTCGGTGAAGCCCGACGCCATGTTGCTCCGTGCAGTCCTCTCCGTCTCTCGCGGCGATCTCGAACGTGCGACGAGGGTCTGCGAAGACCTTCTCGTCTTGCTCGAGCATGCGGCGGGCGCGCACTACCTGCTCGCGCTCTGCGCAGAGAGCGCCAAGGACTTTCGGGGAGCGGCCTCACATCACCGCATGGCGCTGCGAGTCGAGCCGGCCTTCGCGATGCCCCGTTTGCACCTCGGGCTCCTGTCGCGACGCGCGGGAGAAACCGAGGATGCCCGGCGCGAGCTCGTCGACGCGCTCGCCCTCCTGTCGGGCGAATCGGACGATAGGATCCAGCTCTTCGGAGGCGGCTTCAATCGTCGCGCCTTGCTCGCGCTCTGCCGCACGGAGCTCGGAAAGCTACCATGACCGTCGATCGACTCGAAAACCGTGCGCGCGCGCTCCGCGAGGCCTTCGATCGGTCGTTCTCGGAGCCTCGAGATCGGGAAGAGGCGCGAACGGAGAGCTTCGTCACCTTGCGCATCGGTGGCGACGCCCACGCCTTGCGCGTCTCCGAGCTCTCGGGGCTGCACTCCGGGAAGAAGATCGTCGCGCTGCCGAGCCCATCGCCGGAGCTCCTCGGCATTTCGGGGATGAGAAGCGGCGTCGTTCCCGTCTATTGTCTCGAAGCGTTGCTCGGTTATCCGCGAACGACCGCACCGGCGTGGTTGGTCCTGGCCGGCGTGGAGGATCCGATCGGACTCGCGTTCGAGTCCTTCGAAGGGCACTCGAAGGTCGCCTCCGGTGCACTCTTTAGGGTCGACCCGGGCGCGGCACGAGCGCACGTGCGCGAGCTGGTACGCATCGATGGCGAAGCGCGGCGCGTGATCGACGTCGGTTCGATGACCGGCGCAATCCGCGCGCGCGTTCTCGGAGCACCGAAAGGGCGCTGAATATGGCGGCAGACCCTTACAAGTATTTTCGGCAAGAGGCGCGCGACCTCGTGCGCGACATCGGACAAGGCGTGCTCGAGCTGGAGAAGGGGCCGACGCCGGAGCTCGCGCGTCGTCTCTTGCGACTGACGCATACGCTGAAAGGCGCAGCCCGAGTCGTCAAGCAATCGGCGATCGCCGAACACGCGCACGCGATCGAAGAGGTGCTCGCTCCGCTCCGCGAAGAGGGGGGCGGCGTCGCTCAGGACGGCGTCGACGGCGTGCTTCGATTGCTCGACGCGATCGGCAGACTGGTCGCCGAGCTCGACGTCGTGAAGCCGGTCGAGCCGGCGCGCCAGGAAGAGCCCGCTCCGGTCGCGAAGGCACGAGTCGAAGAGGCGATCGCCGCGCCGAGATTCGATGCGGCGGAGATCGACGTCCTCCTCGATGCCGCGACGGAGGCCAGCGTCCAGCTCCGAGGACTCCGGGGTGGTCTTTCGAGCCTCGCGCGGATGCGGTCGCTTGCGGCGCTGCTCGGTGCGCACGACGCGGAACGCTCGGACGTCCCCGCGCGTCCCGAGCGGCGCGGTGCAAGGCGTCCCGTCGTCGACGAGTTTCGGGACGAGGTGAGCGAGCTCGAGCGTCGATTCGAACGCGGCATCGAGCTCGTCGAGCGCGAGATTCAACAAATCCAAAACGCCGCGGAACGCCTCCGGCTAATTCCGGTCGACGCGGTCTTCCCGGCGCTCGAACGCACCGTTCGCGACGCTGCTCGGGCGCTCGGCAAGGCCGTCGAATTCGTCGGTCACGCGAGCGGACTCCGCATCGACGCGGGGATGCTCGGGACGCTGCAGAGCGCCCTCATCCAGATCGCGCGCAACGCCGTCGCGCACGGCATCGAGCCCGTCGCCGAACGGACGACTCGCGGAAAACCCGCTGTCGGCCTCGTCGAGCTCGACGTTCGTCGTCGCGGCAGCCGGCTCATCTTCGTCTGCAGGGACGATGGTCGCGGCATCGACTTCGACGCGGTCCGCAAGGCCGCCGAGCGGCGCGGCGTTCGCTTCGAATCGGCCGAGGCGTCCTCCGACGACGTGCTGCGCGTTCTCCTGCGTGGTGGAGTCTCCACGGCGTCGACGGTGACGGAGATCGCGGGCCGCGGCGTCGGCTTCGACGTGATCCGCGAGGCGCAAGAATCGGTCGGCGGCTCCATCGCCGTCCGCACCGAACCTGGTCGCGGCACCGAGGTCGAACTGGTCGTCGCGGCGTCGCTCACGTCGCTGGACGCGCTCCTCGTCGAGGCGGGCGGCGTGGCCGCGGCGATTCCGCTCGACGCCGTTCGACGGACGATGCGTCTCGCCGCGTCCGACGTCTCGCACGGCGCCGATGGCGCCTTCGTCGTCCACGAAGGCAACGTGGTTCCGTTCATGTCGCTCGCGCGGTCCCTCGGCTCGAAAGCGACGGCATTCGCCGCGCAAGATACGACCACAGCGGTGGTCGTTCATGGCGAGCACGCGCTCGCGGTCGTCGGGGTCGATCGGCTCCGCGGCGCGGCGAACGTCGTCGTTCGTCCGCTGCCGGCTCTCGCCGTCGCCGACCGAATCGTCGCCGGGGCGTCGCTCGACGGGGAAGGGGTCCCACGGCTCGTCCTCGATCCGGAAGGCATCGTGGAGGCGACGCGTCGTCGTTTGGCGACTTCCGCAGCAGTGCCGGCTCGAGCCCTGTTGCCCATCCTGGTCACCGACGACTCGCTCACGACGCGCATGCTCGAGCAGAGCATCCTCGAATCGGCGGGCTACGCCGTCGAGCTCGCCACGTCGGCGGAAGAGGCGCTCGAGCTCGCCGCAAACCGGCCGTACGCGCTCTTCCTGGTCGACGTCGAGATGCCGGGGATGAGCGGCTTCGACTTCGTGGAAAAGACGCGCGCCGATCCCACGTTGAAGAGCGTTCCCGCGATCCTCATCAGCTCGCGTTCGTCTCCCGAAGATCTACGCCGCGGTAAGGAGGCCGGCGCCGCCGGATACATGATCAAGGGTGAATTCGACCAAGCGCGCCTGCTCGACATGATCGCCGCCCTCATGAGGACGCCATGAAACGGACCCGCGTGCTCGTCGTCGAGGACTCGCTCACGGTGAGGAAATACCTGGTCGAAACGCTCGCCAACGACCCGGAGCTCGAGGTCGTCGGCGAGGCGGAAGACGGGCGCGCCGCGATCGAGCTCGCGCGCGCTCTCCGGCCCGACGTCATTACTCTCGACATGATGATGCCGGTGATGACCGGCGTTTCGGTGACCGAGTACGTGATGGCGCATTTTCCGACGCCGATTCTCATCGTATCGGCGTCGATGAACCGTGGAGAGGTGTACCGGACCTACGACGCCCTGGCCGCCGGAGCGGTCGACGTGCTCGACAAGCCCAACGGCGACGTCGCGGATGCGAACTGGGAGGAGCGATTTCTCCGCGCGGTGAAGATCGTGTCGCGGATCCGGGTCATCACGCACCCGCGGTTGCGGCTTGGGGCGTTCGGTCGCCCTTCGCCGCACCCGCTCGCCGCCGAACCGTTTGCCGAGCACTCGGCGTGCCGAGTCGTTGCAATTGGCGCCTCGACCGGCGGGCCCGGCGCGGTGCTCGAGGTGCTTCGTGCCTTGCCAGAGCGGTATCCGATTCCGATTCTGCTCGTCGTTCACATCGGGATTCCGTTCGGGGTTGCGTTCGCCGAATGGCTCGACGCGCAGGCGCCGCATCGAGTGACCTACGCGATCGACAACGAACCCTTTCCCCACACTGGCGGCTGCGTCGTCGTCGCGCCTCCAGATCGTCATCTCGCGGTCGAGCGCGGTAGACTGCGATTGTCGGCGGCACCCGAGCGGTTCTCGTGCCGGCCGTCGGTGGACGTGTTGTTCGAATCGGTCGCCAAGGAATTCGGCTCTGCCAGCGTCGCGTGTCTCCTGACGGGGATGGGACGCGACGGCGCGTCCGGCCTCCTCGACATCCGGCGCGCGGGTGGCTTCACGATCGCCCAGGACGAAGCGACATCGGTCGTGTTCGGAATGCCGCGCGAGGCCATCTTGCTGGGCGCCGCCGAGCGCGTGCTGCCGCTCGGCGAAATCGGACCGTTCCTGGCCGACGTACCCAACCAGGGCACTGCGCGGGGGTTTCGATGAGCGCCGTCCTAATCGTCGACGACAGCATCACCGTTCGCATGAACCTCGCCGAATCGCTCGAGTCCGCGGGGCTCGTCGCGGTTCCTTGCGCGACCATCGCCGAGGCGCGAGAAGCTCTCGCGTCGAACGCATTTTCGCTCATCGTCCTCGACGTCGTGCTTCCGGACGGCGACGGCGTGGAATTTCTCGGAGAAATCCGAAAAACGCCGGCCGGCGAACGGACGCAAATCATGCTCCTTTCGTCGGAGAACGAGGTGCGCGATCGGGTGCGCGGATTGTCGACCGGCGCCGACGAATACATCGGCAAACCCTACGACGCGGGCTACGTCGTGGCGCGCGCCCGCGAGCTTCTCGGCGAGAGCCAACGCGCGGCTCCGACGGCCGAGCCGTTGATCCTCGTCATCGACGACAGCCTCACGTTTCGCGAGGAGCTGTCGCGCGCGCTCCGGGAAGCGTCGTACAACGTGGTCACCGCGCAAACCGGCGAAGAAGGTCTCCGCGTCGCGGCGCATGCGCGCCCCTCGGCGATCGTCGTCGACGGCATGCTTCCGGGAATCGACGGCGCCGGAGTCATTCGTCGAATTCGTCTCGATGCGAATCTCCGCGCGACGCCCTGTCTCTTCATCACGGCCGCGTCGGATCGCGCGGCAGAGATCCGTGCCCTCGATGCGGGGGCGGACGCTTTCGTTCGCAAGGACGAGGAAATGGACGTCGCGCTCGCGCGACTCGCCGTCGTCTTGCGGGGGGCCGAAGCGCGCGGCGGTGATCGCGACATGTCGAGTCTGCTCGGCACGAAGAAGATCCTCGTCGTCGACCAAGACACGGCGTTTCGCGAGCATCTCGTGACATCGCTCCGCGAGGAAGGTTACGAGCTCGTCCTCGCGCGCTCCGGCGAAGAAGCGCTCGAGCTCCTCGCGGTCGAACCGGTGGATTGTCTCGTCCTCGATTCGTCGATTTCCGGAATCGGCGGCGATGAAGTTTGCCGGCGTGTGAAAGGAGCGGTGGGGACACGTGACGTTCCGATCGTGATGTTCACCGGGCTCGAAGATCGAGAGGCGATGATCCGGGGTTTCGTGGCGGGTGCCGACGACTACGTCTCGCGCTCGGACGACGCGCAGGTCCTGAAGGCGCGGGTGCGCGCGCAGCTCCGCAGAAAGCACTTCGCCGATGAAAATCGACGAATTCGCGAGGACCTGGTGCAAAAGGAGCTCGAGGCGGCCGAAGCGCGCGCCGCGCGTGAACTCGCCGAGACGCGCGCCGCATTGGTGTCCGAGCTGGAGTTGAAGAACCGCGAGCTCGAGGCCTTCAGCTATTCCGTGTCGCACGATCTCCGCGCGCCGCTCCGCCGCATCGACGGGTTCAGCGCAATTCTCGTCGAGGAGTACAGCGACAAGCTCGACGGCACCGGAATCGACTACCTCACTCGCGTGCGCGGCTCGGCGCAGCGCATGAGCGAGCTCATCGAAGACATGCTCCGGCTCTCGCAGATCACCCGGGCGGCGCTCAAAATCGAGAGAATCGATCTGTCGGCGCTGGCGTCTTCGGTGGCGAGCGAGATCGCCAAGTCGAACCCGGATCGCGACGTCCGCGTCGAGATCGAGCCGGGCCTCACCGCCGACGCCGACCCTCGCTTGCTCCGTGCCGTTTTCGAGAACGTGTTCGGCAATGCTTGGAAATTCACTGCGAAGACCGAATCGCCGGTCATCGCGTTCGGCGCGGAGCGCCAGGACGGCGAAGTGTCCTACTTCGTTCGCGACAACGGGGTCGGGTTCGACGTCAAGCATGCGACCCGCCTCTTCACGCCGTTCCAGCGACTGCACACCGAGGAGCAGTTTCCCGGCACGGGCATCGGCCTCGCGACGGTCCGGCGCATCATCGATCGGCACGGCGGCAAGGTGACCATGGTCGGCGAGGTCGGTCGTGGCGCGACGGTTCGGTTCACCTTGCGCCGTCGCCCGTCGTAATTCGATTCGCTACCAGGTTTCGCCGAACGGTCGCGCTTCGACTTCGAACGACCACGCCGTCCGGGGCTGCTCGGTGAGACGAAACGCCGTCTCCGCGACCCCGTCGGGCGCGACGAAGAACGAATCCGGTTTTCCGGGCATGCGCTCTCGCGTGCGCGGCAAATCGACGACGCCGTCCACCACGATCAGCGCGACGTGGATGCCCGCGGGCCACAAATGCCGCGCCATGGATTCGGCGAGGCTCTTCTGCGCGGCCTTTGCCGGCGCGAACGCTGCGGTCCTGACGTTGCCGCGGCGCGACGCCGTCGCGCCGATGAAGACGATGCTGCCGTGACCGTTTCGCTTCATCGCCGGGATGACCTGGCGCGACGCGAGAAAGGCGCCGAGGGTGTTCACTTTGAAGGCGTTCTCGAGATCCGCGGCGGTGATGTCTTCGACGGTGCCGAAGACACCCGAGCCGGCGTTGTACGCGAGCACGTCGACCTCGCCGAGGTCACGTCGAATGGCGTCGAACGCCGCGTCGACGGCGCTCGAGTCGGTCACGTCGCATTCGTACGAACGCGCGTCGCCGAGCGTCGCTGCGAGCTCGCGCGAAAATTCGGCGCGCCGCGCGAGCAGCGCGACTCGGTATCCCGCGGCAGAGAATCGCCGGGCAAGCGCGCCGCCGATTCCGGGACCAACGCCGACCACGGCGCACACGGGCTTTCGTGAGGGATCTGTGCTCATCGGTGGATCCTTTGCCTCATCGAGACAGAAGGCGCCAGGGCGTCGCGATCACGACATCGGGGGAGCGGCGTTCGGGTAGAGTTGATGGCAGACTCACCCATTGCTCTTTGCTCGCCGGAGCAGCTCGGAGGTTTTCATGCACGCACGCGCTCGAATCTTGGCCGTCGAGGGTACCGTCGCTCTCGTCGTAGGTTTCCTATCCGCGGGATGCTCCGACGACGTCGTCCCCAAGGCTCCCGCGACCACGCATCCCGTGTCCGAAGCGGGCACGGACGGCAGTAGCGGGGGCACGGATGGCGGCGCGAGCACCGATGGCGGCACGAGTACCGACGCGGG
>DATBBD010000563.1:0-10814 GCA_036271175.1 Polyangiaceae bacterium
CACTACGACCAGGTCGTGTTCGCGGTCGGATGCGAGACCGATCGCCGGCTCGGCATCGACGGCGAAGACCTCCGCGGCAGCCACCCCGCGACGAGTTTCGTCGCTTGGTACAACGGGCACCCGGATTTCCGAGACTACGCCGTCGAGCTCGACGCGGAACGCGCCGTCGTGGTCGGCGTCGGTGACGTGAGCATGGACATCGCGCGCATGCTCGTGAAAGGCGCCCCGGGCCTCGAGGGCACCGACATCGCCGCGCACGCGCACGACGTATTTCGCCAGAGCAACGTTCGCGAAATCGTCGTGCTCGGACGACGCGGGCCCGGCCAGGCCGCGTTTGCCGCGAAGGAATTGGAAGACATCGTCGACTTGCCCGACGTCGCGGTCGACATCGACCACTCGCACGTGCGCACCGATCTCGACAGCGGCGAAGCGCTCGAGAACTTGCAACGCAGGAAGCTGGAGTATTTGGCAACCTTGGCGGCGAAGCCGAAGGTGATCGCGGCCAAGCGCGTCGTGTTCCGGTTCCTCACTTCGCCGGTCGAAATCCTCGGCGAAGGCGGTCGTGTGACCGGCGTGAAGATCGAGCACAACGAGGTCGTGCGAGACGACAAGGGTCGCTTCGTCGCGCGCGGAACGGGGCGCTTCGAGACGATTGCCGCCGGGCTCGTGTTTCGTTCCGTGGGGTACCGCGGCGTCGCGATCGACGGGCTGCCGTTCGACGAGAAGCAAGGCATCGTCCCCAATCGCGACGGACGCGTGCTCAAGAACGGCGAGGTTTGGCCGAACGTGTACGTCTCGGGATGGATCAAACGCGGTCCGTCCGGCGTCATCGGAACGAACAAATCCGACGCGGCCGCTACCGTGCAAAAAATGGCAGAAGACCTCGCCGGGCGCGCCGATCCGGGGGGCACCGACAAAACCAGAAACGCGGTGGATACGCTGCTCCGTGAACGCGGCGTGCGGCCGGTGACGTTCGCGTCGTGGAAGCGTCTCGATCAGCTCGAGAAGGAGCGCGGGGCCAAGGTCGGCAAGGTTCGCGAGAAGTTCATTCACGTCGACGACATGCTTTCGGCATTGAAGAGGCCGGTCGCGAGCGACGCCGACCCGAACCCCACCTAAGCCAAGCGGCGTCTACCGCCGTTTGGGAAAATGCGGCGCGTTGGTGCTACGATAGTCGGCTTAGATAAGATGCCGAGACGGGTTCATGGCTTCATCCGCGTCGCGGTACTCGGCGCAGCGCTGGCGTCGGTCGCTCCAGCGGCACACGCGCAGAGCCCTTCCGACAAGGCAGCTGCGGAAGTGTTGTTCCAGGCAGGTCGCGAGCTGATGACCTCGGGCAAGTATGCCGAGGCGTGCGCGAAGCTCGAAGCGAGCCAGAAGCTCGACGCCGGACTCGGAACCCTCCTTTACCTCGCCGATTGCTACGAGAAGGCGAACCGGCTCGCTAGCGCGTGGGCGACGTTCCGCGAAGCGGAGTCGATCGCGTCTGGCCGCGCCGACACCGAGCGCGCGACGATCGCACGACAGCACTACACGGCGCTCGAGCCGCGATTGGCCAAGATCTGGATCCACGTCGCAGACGGCAACGATCCGGCGACGGTCGTGAAGCGCGACGGCGAGCCCGTCCCGCGCGAATCGTGGGGCATCGCGATTCCGATCGACGCGGGCGATCATCTGCTCGAAGCGTCGGCGCCGGGGCGCACCGCGTGGTCGGGGAAGGTTCACGTCGAAGGCGAAGGCAAAGACGTGCCCGTCGAAGTGCCGGTGCTGGGAGAAGCGCCGGTGACCGAGCCCGCTGCTGCGCCGCCGCCGGTCGCACCCGCGCCCGCCGCGGCCACCGAACCCGCGCCTAGCTCGTCGATGAGCACGCAGCGCGTCGTCGGGATCGTCGTCGGCAGCGTCGGAGTCGTCGGCATCGGCGTCGGCTCGTTCTTCGGGCTCCGCGCAAAGGCGAAGAAGGACGACTCGCTCGATAACGGGCATTGCCCGAACAATCCCAACGTGTGCGACCAGACCGGCACCGACCTCCGCAATCAAGCGCGCACCTCGGCGACCATCGCGACGGTTTCGATGATCGCCGGTGGCGCCGCGCTCGCGGGGGGCATCGTGCTGTTTCTCACGGCGCCGCACGCGCACGCCGAAGGAGCGAGGGTGTCGTCGCTTCGGGTCACGGCGCAGAGCGACGGTGTCTCGTCGGCACGCGTTTCGCTCGGGGGGAATTTCTGATGACTCGCTTCCGGCGATTCGTCGCGGCGCTCGTGCTCGTTCCCGCGTTCACCGCGTGCGCCGCGGTGTTCGACATCGAGGAAGCGAAGCACGATCCGGCGCTCGACGACAAAGGCGGTGCAGGGGGCGCCGCCACGGGCACCGACGCGGGGCCCGAAGATCTCTGTACGACATATTGCAAGACGCTCACCAAGGCGTGCACCGGGCAGGACGAGCAATACACGCTCGACGAGAAACCGGTGGCGAACCGGCCCTCGACCATCTGCGTGGACGTGTGCAAGCGGCTCCCCGTTGGAACTACGGCGGACACGTCGGGCAACACCATGGGGTGCCGGTTACACTATGCGCAAGCTGCCGCCACCGCGGCGGGCCTCGTGTCGGGCGGCGAAGTCGGCGAGCTCGACAACGATTGCCGCGCCGCGGGGCCCGGAGGCAACGGAGTTTGTGGGACGAACTGCGACGCAGTCTGCACGCTGGCGGGCCCGACGTGCGACAGTGAAAAATCGGAGATGACCCTCGCGCAGCAGCTCATCCTCAAGGATACGACGTGCCGCGCCGAGTGCGCGCAGCTGCCCGATACGCAGGATTACAACGACCTCGCCGTTCACCAGAGCGGCAGCTCGGTGCAATGCCGTGTCTATCACGTGAGCGCTGCACAGCTGAACATGCAGTTCCATTGCCCCCACGTGGGCGGCGCGGCTCCCTGCGCAGGCACCCCGACCATCAGCGTCGGCAACGACGGCGGCAGCATCATCACGCACTTGTGAACGTGCAAAACGCGCAAGACGCGAACGCCAGAGCTGGTTGCCAGGGGCGTCGACGGCCGCGCGCTCGCGCGGGAACGACGGGACCCTGACAAAAACGCCCCGACCTGCTCCAGAACGAATCTTGCGGCCGGTTGAATGAGGAGCAGGCCGGGGTGCAGATGAGTCACCTGGTCCCCCGATGATGATGAAGCGGACGACGACTTCTTAGATCTTGGACGCGCCCCGCATCGTCTGATCGATATGGCGTCCCACTTCGGTGCAATTTTCCAGAGTCCTCGAATTCGTCGCCTTTGGTTACCAGCTCTCGCCGTCGCGGCCGTCGCGCTGTGGGGCGTCACGACCGGAGCTCGCCCGCGTCCGCGGAGTGCGTCGGATTATCGATACGGCGTCTCGTTGGAAGACGACGCCGGCACGCCACTCCGAAGCTTCGACCACGACGGAGGGTCGTTTGTGCTCGGGTTCGAAGGCGCCCGCTACAACGTACGCATTCGGAACTCGACGTCGGAGCGCGTCGAGGCGGTGCTCAGCATCGACGGGCGCGACGCGATCAGCGGCCGCGTCGGAGACTACGTCGGTCTACGCGGCTACATCGTTCCCCCACACGACTCGATCGTCGTGAGCGGATTTCGCCAGACCCTCGACACCGTCGCGCGCTTCCGCTTCTCGGCGCCCTCGCGAAGCTACTCGGCACGCATGGGAACGCCGGAGAACGTCGGCGTCATCGGCGTGGCGTTTTTCCCTGAACGGCGCGTGTGGCGACCGATCGCGCCGTTCGCCCGCACCGTACCGGCCCCGGAATCGTCCGCGCGACGAGACCGCCCGGCAGCGGGAAGCCCAAGAAAATCCGCGGCGGACGATGCTCGAGGCGCCGACGAAGGCGAAGCGACGCGCGAGCAGCGACTCGGTACGGAGTACGGCGAATCGAGCGATAGCTCGGTCGTCGAAGTTCCCTTCGTGCGCGCAAACGCGACCAGCCCGGCGGCCATACACGCCCTGACGTACGACGACGAGGACGGCCTCCTGTCCCGCGGGATCGATCTCGCCCCGCCCTCCCTCGACGGTCAGACCTGCCGGTCAGTCTCCGAATGCGGGCCGCCCGAGCCGTTTCCGCGAAACCGCTTCGCTCCGCCCCCGCCCTGATGGGACCGCGTGATATCGTTCTAGGATGCCCAAGGAGGCAGAGGAGGCGCTACCGCCTGAGCTGGCGGTAGACGTGTTGGCCGCGCTCGCAGCGACGGCGGAATCGGGGCCGTTCGGCTTCGTGGTGAGCCGACCCGGCAATCCGCCGGAGCTTCTCTGGGTTCCGGGCATCGCGCGTTTGCTCGGGTACGAACCCGACGAATTTCGAAAAATTCCCTACTCGGACCATTTCGATCAAGAGGGACGCGATCAACTCGAAGCTCGGCGCCGCGACATCAAGGATGGCCACTTCGAGCGGCGCTTCGACATCTACGCGTTGAAGCGGGACCGCACGCGGCTCCCGCTCGAAGTGTTGGGCAAGCGCGTGGACATCGGCGGCCGTCCTTGCACGGTTTCGGTGCTCTACGATCTGTCGGGACAGAAGCAGGCGATGGACGCGCTCGCGGCGTCGGAAGCCCGCTTTCGCACGTTGGTCGAGTCGGCTCCCGACGGCGTCCTGATCGTACGCGGCACCACGATCGCTTACCTGAACGCGACCGCGGCGCGGCTCTTCGGTTTCGAAGACGCTCGGCGCGGCATCGGAACGAACTTGATGGACGCCGTCCACCCGGGCGACGTCGAGCGCGCCCGGGAGCGGCTCGGCGTGCTCTCCAGAACCCGCAAGCCGTTCGCCGAACCTGCGGAGTATCGAACCCGGGACGCCGCCGGGCGCGAGACCACGGTCGAGATCTCGTCCATTCCCATCGACTTCGAGGGAGCGCCGGCCACGCTCGGGTTCGCGCGCGACATAACCGAGCGAAAAGCGATCCAGGAGAAGCTCGTCCAGGCCGATCGCCTTGCCGCGGTCGGCACGCTCGCGGCGGGGATGGCGCACGAGATCAATAACCCCCTCGCGTACGTCATTCTCGGGCTGCAATTTCTCGAACGCGAGCTCCCGAAGATCGGCGGAGACGCGGTGCGGCTCCACGAGGCGGCGGCGCGGCTCCGCGAGGTGCGCGGGGGCGCCGAACGCGTCGCGACCATCGTCCGCGATCTGAAGACCTTCGCGCGCGCCGACGAGGTCGCGCGCGGCGCCGTCGATTTGCGCGGCGTGATGGAAGCCGCCGTTCGCATCTCCGACAACGAGGTCCGTCATCGCGCGCGGCTCACGCGTCACTATCACGACGCGCCGGCGGTCGACGCCAACGCCGCACGCCTCGAACAAGTGTTCTTGAACCTGCTCCTCAACGCCGCGCACGCCGTGTCCGAGCACGATCCCGCGGCGAGCGAAATCCGCGTGTCGGTTCGCTCGCTCGGCGGCGGCCGCGTGGTCGCCGAGGTGAGCGACAACGGCCCCGGTATCGCCCCCGAGGTGCTCCGGCACGTCTTCGACCCCTTCTTCACGACGAAGCCGATCGGCGTAGGCACCGGGCTCGGCCTCCCGATTTGCCGGAGCATCGTCGAATCGTTCGGCGGCAGCATCGAGCTCGACAGCGCGCCGGGCGGAGGCACCACCGCTCGCGTCGTGCTTCCCGCGTTCGCCGACGAAACGGGGACGTCGGTATCGACCATCCCGCCACGCGTTCCTTCGAATCCGCCCGAACGAAAGATGCGCGTCCTCGTTGTCGACGACGAACCGTTGGTCGGCGCGATGCTGCGGCGCATGCTCGCGCAACGGCATGCGGTGGAAGTCGCCGCGAGCGCGGAAGAGGCCCTTCGCATGCTCGACGCCGCCGTGTTCGACGCCATCGTCTGCGACGTCATGATGCCGGAAATGACCGGGATGGACCTCTACGCGACGCTCCGAAAGCGCGATCCGTCGCTCGCGTCGCGGATGGTGTTCATGACCGGCGGGGCCTTCTTGCCGCGCGTCGCGGAGTTCTTGGCGACGCTCGAAAACCCCACGCTGGAGAAGCCGTTCGACCTCGAGATGCTCACCTTCGCCCTCCGGCAAGTCGTCGCCGCCGAACCCGACGGACAGCCCACGCCAGTTTGAGCGCCGAGCCCCGGCTCCGCGGCATATGCAACGCCGCACGCCGATTCCGGCCGCGGACGCGCATCGAGGTTCTGTTGACGGCGCCGAGCCTCAGCCGAGCGGAAGGTCCGCATCGGTGATTTTCTTGTAGTCCTTCCGATCTTTCAGGGCACGCGTCGCGGCGAAGACGTCTTCGGGGCCGAGCAAGGTCCGATCGGGCATCGCCTGGGCGACGCGCTCCCGCAAGGTCGGCGAGGCATGTCGCAAGAAGGGGTTCGTGCTCCGCTCCACCGCGATCGTCGAGGGCACCGAGCAGCCTCCGTCTCGCCGAAGCGCCCACGTCGAACGAATGCGACGGACGAGGTCGGCGTTGTCGGGCTCGACGCTGAAGGCAAAGCGCAGATTGTCTTGCGTGTACTCGTGTGCGCAACACACGGGCGTCGCGCCGTCGAGAGCGGCGAGCCGCGAGAGGCTCTTCCACATCTTCGCCGGCGGGCCGTCGAACAAATAGCCACAGCCCGCGCCGAACATCGTGTCGCCACAGAACAGCACGCCGTCGAGCACGTACGAAATGTGCCCGTTGATGTGCCCCTCGGTGAGGAGCACGTCGGCCGAAGCGCCGCCGAAGGTGATCCGATCGCCGTCGCCCACGGGCTCGGTGATGCCGGGGACGTCCTGGGCGGCGCCGTTCGGCCCCACGACGCGGATCTTCTCGAGGAGACCGCGCTCCGCGAGATCGCGGTTGATGCCGATGTGATCGCCGTGGGTGTGCGTATTGAGGATGGTCGTCAACGTCAGGCCGCGCGCTTTGCAGTAGTCGAGCACGCCTTCGGCGTCGGGGCCGTCCACCGCGGCGGCCTCGCCGTTCGGCGCGGCGAGGAGCCAGATCAAATTGTCGCTCGCCGCGGGGATCTGGTGCACTTCGAGCGCACCACTTCGAGTGCGAAAAGGCGGCGTGGGTTTCGTGACGACGTGAGTCATTTTACGCTCCGGTCCGGACACTTTTTTGCCCGCGGAGCGGATCGTAGTAGCCCGAGCCCCACTCCGGTAGTTGACGCACGCGGCGTCGTCGGAAACGATGAGGCAACGGGCCACGCGGTCGTCCGCGCCGGGGGTCCACTCGCCCATGCTCCGCCCTGCTCATCTGCCCTGCATCGTCGTGTACGCCGTGCTGTCGCTCGCTGCCTGCGACTCGGGCGAAAAAGAGCGCGCCAAAGAGCAAGACGTTCAGCACCAGGCCGATCTCCGGGTCGCGGAGGTTCAAAAGCAGGCGAAGGACCAGATCGAGGCCGCGGACAAGAAGATCGACGAGCTCACGCACGAGCTCGCCGATGCCGGCGCCCACGCGCGCTCCGAGATTCAGGAAGAGCTCACCAAGGCCAAGGAAGACGCCGACCGACTCGCCACCGAGGCCGCCGCTGCCCTCGCGAAGGCGCGGAGCGCGTACAAGGAATCGGCGAACCGTCAATACGGCGAAATTTTGCACGACACCGAGGAGCTCCATCAGAAAGCCGTGAAGGCTCAGCCCAAGGTGAAAGCGCAGATCGACAAGACCGTGAAGGACGTCTCGGCGAAGAGGGCCGACGTGAAGAAGGCCATCGACGCCTTCGACAACGCGACGCTCGACACCTTGAACACCACGCGAGCGAAAGTGGAGCAGCGCCTGCACGAGCTCCGTCAAATGGTCCACGCCGCCCGCGCGAAGCTCGGCGCTTAGACGTCGCTATCTCATAAACCTACTACGCCCCCCGCGGCGTCGGTCGGCCTCCTCTAGATTGGACAGCTCAGCGCGCGCCGGGCCAGAGCGTCGAGGGCTCGCCGGGGCCACGCACGCGGTGGAACCGAATCGTGTTGGTTTCCTTGCCGGCACCGAGCGGCACGGCGGCCACGGTGACGACGACGTCACCGGCTTTTGCGTAGCCGACCTCGAGCAAAAACTGATCGGCCAGAGTGAGCTGCGTTTCGACGTCCGAGTCGTCCGGCACACGGAGTGGACGTACGCCGCGCAGCAAGTTCAAGCGACGGATCGCGCCGGGAACCGAGCTCAACGCGACGATGGGCCACGGCGGACGCCACTTGGAGACGTGAAGCGCGGTGAGCCCGGAGCCGGCGAGCGCGATGATCGCTCGCGCCCCGATGCGGTCCGCGGCGCCGACGGCGGCGCCTGCGGCGGCCGACGAAAAGGAGTGCGCGCTCGTCTCGACGGTGAGCACGCGATGCGCGCGGTCGTATTCTTCCGCCGCGCGAGTGAGCGCGTCCATCGCTTTGACGGACAGGATCGGGTTTTCGCCGACCGCGGTCTCCTCGCTCAACATGACCGCGTCCGCGCCGTCGAGGACGGCGTTCAAGACGTCGGAGGCCTCGGCGCGTGACGGGCGACGCGACGCGACCATCGACGCCAGCATTTGCGTCGCCACGATCGCCCAGCGCCCGCGCTCGGCGGCCCGGGCGAGGATGCGTTTTTGCAGCACCGGGACGCGCTCGAACGGCAACTCCACGCCGAGATCGCCGCGCGCCACCATGATGCCGTCGGAGGCGTCGAGAATGTCGTCGAGGCAATCGAGGGCTTCCGGGCGCTCGAGCTTCGCGATGATGGGAACGTCGTTGCCTTTGCCGAGAAGCTCACGCGCGAGCTCGATGTCCTTCGGCGATCGCACGAACGACACCGCGACGAGATCGACGTCGGTTCCCGAAAGATACGCGAGATCTCGACGGTCCTTGTCGGTGAGCGTCTCCACGCTCACCGGCCGCCCCGGCAAATTCAGACCCTTGTGCGAAAACAAGCGACCGCCGGTGACGACGCGACAGATCACGTCGTCGCCGGCGAGGGATTCCACCTCGAGCTCGATGGTGCCATCGGCCAGCAAGATCCGCGCGCCGGGTTCGACGTCGCGCGCGAGCGCCGCGTGGGCGGTGTGCGCCGCCTTGTCGGAGCCCTCGATCTCGCGCGGGGTCAGCGTGAATTCGCCTCCTTCGACGAGCACGGCGCCGGCTCGCGGCATGCCGCCGATGCGGAGCTTGGGACCCTGAATGTCGGCGAGGATCGCGGTCTCTTGTCCTTCGAGGCGCGCCGCTTCACGGATATTCGCGAGGAATGGCGCGAGCGATGCGCCGTCTCCGTGCGAGAAGTTCACGCGACAACAATCGGCGCCGGCTCGGATGAGTTCGCGGAGTACGTCCACGCTCGACGTCGCCGGCCCGACCGTGGCGATGATCTTCGTGAACTTGGATGAAAGCACGCGGGTTCGGTCCCTTCGCGACGCGGGACACCGCCGCGACAGGTGAACCGAGTATAGCATTCGCCTCATGAGCGGCGCGCCCTTCGACTCCGGTTTTCTCGACGATCTGCCGTATGACCCGGAGGTGCTCCTCTTCGACGCGCTGCTCGATCTCGATCGCGACCAGAAGATGGTCACTTGTCGCATGCCGACCTCGGAGACACTTCCGCTCACGCGAAGTCAGCGCGTCGACCCGGTGCTCCATCCGCGGCACGTCTCCGGAGGTCTCCTCGTACATGCGACCGGCATGCTCGGCTTCGTGCACGCTTATTTCGTTCTCGGGCTCCGTCATCGCGAGGGGTGGGTCGGCTACGGCACGCACATCCACCAGGCGACCTTCCGTAAGCTCGTCTCTCCGGGCGCGCCGATCATCGCGACGTGCAAGGCCACCAAGGTCCGGTCCGGAAAATCGCGGCACCTCGTCCGATACGACTTCCGCTTCGTGCACGAAGGCGAGACTTGTTATGAGGGCGATCAAACCGCGATGTGGATGAAGATCGACGCTTCCGCCGCGTCGACCCCCGAGGCCGCACAACACGCGGACGAACCCGCACCGACGGACGGCTCGCGCGCCGGCTGAAAAGCCGGTCGAACCCCTGCGACAGGGACGAACCGCCGACGCGTTCGCCGCCGAGGGAGCCCCAACCCAAAAATCGTTAAGGGTCATCATCCCGCGTCACGAACGATGCGCCCCGCGGCACGCGATGTGAGATGGGTCGTCGCGGGGTGCACGTTTTTTGCGCTGCGTCGCACACACGGTGGGTGCGGGCGCGCCGCATTCTGAAGTGGAGTGGCGCCCGTTGATTTAGAATGGTCGCGTGGGAGCTCTTCTCGACGCGCGCTCGTGGCCAACGGCGATCGGACCGGAGTTGATCTGGGGTCTGTTCGTGCGCGGCCTCGGCGTGCTGTTCGTCATCTCGTTCATCTCGCTGGTCGGACAGGTCGTCACCAATTCGGGACGCGACGGCGGGTTGCCGGTGGGGCTGCGACTCCGGCGCATCGAGCAAGATTTCCCGAGTGCTCGCCGCTTCTACTATTTCCCGACGCTGCTCTGGTTGAACGGCAGCGACGCGATGCTCCGCGCACTCGCGGTCGTCGGCATCGGCGCCGGCGTGCTCACGATCTACGGCGGACCGTTCGGCTACGCGGGGCTCGTCGGTTGTTACGTCTGTTACCTGTCGCTCGACACGCCGGTGGGCCTGATCTTCCCGTGGGATTCGCTGCTCTTCGAGTCCACGGTGCTCGCGTTGTTCCTGCCCCACGTCCGCGCGCTGCCGAATCTCGAGGCCCTGTCCGCGCCGGCGCCCGCGCTCGCGTGGGCGTATCGCATCCTGCTCTTCCGGTTGATGTTCGGATTCGGAAAGCAAAAGTTCTTCGGGAGCCGAAACAAGGATCTGTCTTATCTTAAGGGGTTTCTGGTCGCGCAACCCCTGCCCTCGCCGCTCGGTT